>CACJVE010000010.1 GCA_902596775.1 uncultured SAR92 cluster bacterium | reverse complement strand
TTCTTAGTTTACGAACCAACCTCATCAAGGGAAATTGATTGGAATGGAATAAATATACCGATAGGAAAAACTGTTTTTGATAATCTTTGGGCAGCAGTAAGTTCTTACTTGTATCAAAAGGATAGGTTTGTGTCTTACTTACATGTTGGTGCAAGTCGCGAGCATTATATCCCGTTTAAAATTACAACTGAAACGGCTTGGCATAGTTTGTTTAGCTTAAATATGTTCATAAAGCCGTATAAGTACAATGAAAATGAGTTCCCCGAATGGGAGATACTTCATTCCGCGAATTATATTTGTGATCCTGATACCGATGAGACTAACAGCGATGCCGCTGCAATTATTGATTTTTCATCTAAAAGAATTTTACTAGCGGGGCTGAAGTACGCAGGTGAGATCAAAAAAGCAATGTTTTCAGTGCAAAATTTTCTCTTGCCTACAAAAAGGATAATGCCAATGCACTGTGCAGCCAACACAGATAAAGACGGCAAAACCGCCCTCTTTTTTGGACTATCGGGAACTGGCAAAACAACGCTCTCTGCAGATCCCGACCGACTACTAATTGGCGACGATGAGCATGCGTGGGGTCCGGGGGCGGTATTTAATATGGAAGGCGGGTGTTATGCTAAAACAAATAACTTAAGCAAGGCAAATGAGCCATTAATTTGGGGTGCTATTAAGCAGGGGTCGATTTTGGAAAATGTAAAAATCGATAAGGTTTTAAGGAAACCAATCTTCAATGATACGTCTATTACTGAGAATGGAAGATGCAGTTATCCTTTAAGTCACATTGAAAGAAGATCTGCCGAAAATTTCGGTAATGAGCCAAAACATATTATATTCCTTACATGCGATATAACCGGAATACTGCCGCCTGTCTCAGTGCTTACTAAAGAGGCAGCTGCTTATCACTTTATCAGTGGATATACTGCAAAAATGGGCTCTACTGAGACTGGCGATAATAATGGTATAGAACAGATTTTCTCAGCATGCTTTGGTGCACCTTTTATGCCAAGACGAGCAAATGAATATGCTAACCTTTTCATCGATCGTGTAAGTGCCTTTAAATCCAACGTTTACCTTGTTAATACAGGTTGGACCGGAGGATCTTTGGGAGAAGGGAAGCGCTTCCCAATTCCAACTACAAGAGCAATTATTAAAGCGATCATAAATGATGAATTGATTAATGCGGAAACAGAGAATTTGGAGATATTAAACTTAAACATTCCAAAGTCAGTTACAGGGGTAGAGTCCGCATATTTAAATCCTATTGAATGTTGGCAGGATAGAGAGAAATATATGCGTTGCGCTAAAAACTTAACTCAGCTTTTCAAAGAAAATATGAAGCGGTTTGATATATCAGAATCTATCGTCAAAGCAGGCCCTTAGTTAAATAAAGACTCATTGTTCACGAATAAACTGCTGAAAGTGTATTGTCGTGGCAGTTTATAGTCTTGCCAAATAGTTAGATAGGCGTGTCTCATTCATCATAAATGAATCTTTGTGATCACCCACTAAAGCATCTATCTCTTGTTTGTTTATTGGCTCCCCTACTTGAATGACCCCAACCATTGCCATCATTGCATGCGGGTCACATTGATACACATATATACCATCGACATCCAAAGTGATGCTAATGTCTTGATTCATAGAACCTGCCCAGGGTTGTGCACCTTCAGGGATCATCCCTTGAATACTGGCCGAGTTATGAGATAAGTCGACAGCTTTGAAATGTATAGTATCTCCAGTCGAGACTTTTAAAACTGCAGGCTCAAAAACCATAGCCCCGTCCTCACCATTATTTAACATATTTACGGTATGTTCCCGGCCAGGAGAAAGCTCAACTTTTTTAATATCCATAATAGATATATTCACATCAGAACTCGGAATGTCTCCAGCCATAATAATCTGACCCACCGGCGCAATTCGTTCAGCTATCTGTTTTTTTTGCTCCTCATTAGGACCAAAATCTTCATTGCTAAGTCCGCAAGCAGTCAATTGAAAAATTATGATCGATAAACAAATGTTTCTTATCCATAAGAACATAAGACTTCCTAAAAATGTTTAAACAATTTAATGCGCCAGTATACAGGAAAAGTTTTGCAGTTTCGCCAATCGGTATGCAATTCTTCGACCTAAAATAAAGGTTTTAAACCAATTGATTCACGGATCTTTTTGATCCGGCTCTGTGCTAGCGGTCTTGCTTTTTTTGAACCCTCATTCAATATTTCTTCAATATCCTCTGGCTTATTTAATAATTGAAAATAGGTTTCTCTTGCCTCGATCAAACTACCATTTATTAGATGAAATAGTTTCCGCTTAGCATCGCCCCAACCTATACCATCTTTAAAAGCTAATCTCATAAATTCGGTTTCTTCCTCAGTTGCAAAAGCACTCCAAATTTCAAATATTATCGAGTCGTTAGGATCCTTTGATTCCCCAGGCTCGAGTATGTTTGTTTTTATTTTGTTGATATATTTCTTCAATTGATTTTCAGTACAAAACAGGGGGATTGTATTATCGTAACTTTTACTCATTTTCCTGCCATCTAGTCCCGTCAAAACTGAAGTTTTCTGGTCTATATGTGCATTTGGCAATTCAAAAGTTTTACCATAGAGATGGTTAAACCGCTGCGCAATATCTCTAGCCATTTCGATGTGTTGAACCTGATCTTTTCCAACCGGAACAACCTCTGCGTTAAACATCAAAATATCAGCTGCCATTAACACTGGATAACCAAATAAACCCATCGAAATACCAGCATCCTCATCTTCTTTTATTGCTAAATTTTGCTGTACAGCACTCTTGTAGGCGTGGGCTCGATTTAAAAGACCCTTTGCTGCGATAGTGTTCAAAATCCATGAGAGCTCAGTTATTTCAGGAATATCAGATTGTCGGTAAAACGTTACCTGAGTTGGATCGAGACCGAGCGCAATCCAAGCAGACGCAATCTCTAGGGTTGACTGCGCAATTCGCTTACTATCTTTGGTTTTAACAATCGCATGATAATCTGCAAGAAAAAAAAATGAATTATTATTCTCTTTTTTACTTGCATCAATGGCTGGCTTGATTGCTCCAACATAGTTACCTAAATGAGGAGATCCTGAAGTGGTTATGCCAGTTAATACAATTGGTCTTTTCATGCACCTTCACCCTAAAAATATAATTGATATCGATTTATTGCTCGATTGAAAAAAACTTACCTAACGCTTTATAGAGATAAAGCGGATCTCTTGCACCAATAATTTCTCTACATGAATGCATTGCAAGTTGACTTATTCCAATGTCTATTGCTCGCACACCAATTTTACCAGCTGTCAACGGTCCTATCGTGCTTCCACATGGCATATCATTCCGTGACACAAAGGATTGGACAGCAATATCTTCTTCACATAAATCTTTAAAGAATGCTGCTGAAAAACCATCGGTAGCGTATCTTTGTTTAGCGTTATATTTTATCACTATGCCACGATTCAATAAGGGCCTGTGGTTAGGATCATGCTTGTCGGAAAAATTTGGATGAACCGCATGGGCATTATCACAAGATAAGACCATTGATCTTGCCTTAACTACTTCCTCATCGCAGTCAATCCAAGACTTACACAATCGTCTGATGATACTTTCAAGAAATGGCCCATCTGCTCCAGTGGTCGAGAGACTTCCCACCTCCTCATGATCATTCAACACGACCATGCTCAGCTTTCCATGCGATGAGCCTAACAGCGCTTCTATTCCTGTGTAACAACTTACTAAATTGTCAAGACATCTAGAGGCGATAAACTCATTGCTCAAACCAACAACAGAAGCTGGTTGTGTATCGTATAAGCACAAATCATGCGCAAGCAAACTATCTTCAGGATCCATAAACTGACTTTTCAACAATTCTTCTAAAGGAGATCCAGTCAAATCATCAGATAGATTTTCTTGAGACAATATCGGTAAAATATCAGTTTGAGCGTTAATGGGGCTGTTTCCATTAGCATCTCTGTTGAGGTGGATAGCCAAACTGGGGATAAATCCGATGGGGTTCTCCAAATCTACCAGTCTCTCGGAAAGCTCTCCAGTTTTGTCTCTAACAAATATTCTACCCGCAATCGAGAGATCTCTATCAAACCATGGCTTTAAAAGAGCTCCTCCGTATACCTCAACCCCCAACTGAATATATCCCGAATTTCTAATAATTGGATTTGGTTTTAACATCAAAGATGGACTATCGGTGTGAGCACCAACGATACTTAATCCGGTCTCCTGCGGTGATATTTCTCCATTAACAAATGCTATTATTGAAGAGTTATTCCTCACAACGAAATATTTGCCACCCTTTTCAAGAGACCAACTATCCCGTTCCTCGAGCCTCATAAATCCATTTTGTGTAAGTAGCTTAGTTATTTCAGAGACTGCATGATACTTTGAGACTGACGCATCTAAAAAGTCAATTAGCTTTTGATTAAATTGAACATGCTCACTCATCTGTAAGTTCCTAATGTAAAATTCATATGATTCAAGAACAAAATTTTTTAGTTGCTACTTAGCCTTTTGATTAAACTTGAGGTATCTAGCTTGCCTCCTCCCATATTATCTAGATCTAAGTAGTATTCTAGGACCTTTTGAGTAATGGGTAGTGGGCTATCATTCCTTATACTTTCTTCGATCGCATAGTCTAAATCCTTCCGCATCCATTTAACAGCGAAACCAAAATCAAACATATTTTTAGACATAGTTAATGCTCTATTGTCCATTTGCCAAGATTGAGCAGCACCTTGAGATATTATTTCTATGACTTGATCCACTTTTAATCCCGCATTAATCGCGAAGTTAATTCCCTCGGACAAGCTTTGAATCAAACCTGCAATACATATTTGATTGACCATTTTACAGAGCTGTCCACTGCCAACTGGACCCATAAGGGATATTCTTGAACTATAACTTTCCATAACTGGTTTAACGCTCATAAAGCTTTCTTTAGAGCCTCCACACATGACAGCCAGCTTTCCATCAACCGCTCCTTTTTCCCCTCCTGAGACAGGTGCATCAAGGAAACTGCAGCCTAAACTATCAGCTATTCTCTCCAATTCACGTGATAATTTAGCCGAGGTAGTAGTGTGATCTACGACTAATGCACCTGGCTTTATTGAATTAAATATTCCCTTAGATCCTGATGTCACATCAAGCACATCCTCATCACGTCCTACGCAAATGAATATAACATCACAGTGTATTGCGAGATCCAATGGGGTAGCATGAGCTGTACCGTCAAACTCCTTTATCCATTTCTCCGATACTTTACAATTTCTATTAAAAACTGACACTTTGAAGTCTGCTTTCGATATCCAACCAGCCATGGCATATCCCATAGTTCCAAGGCCCACAAAACCGATCTGTTTGTTTTTAAGTCTTTTTATGGATGTCTGTTTTTTTGCCATGCATCCGCCTCTCTAAGATACGATAATTCTAAATCTTTGACGTCCTCAGATAACCCAATATGATGACGATACTCTGTCACTCGAATTAAGTCCTGTGCACGAGAATGGACTTCAAATGTGTTTTCAAAATCAATCTTAAATTTGGAAAAATATGATAGATTGTCGACAAGTATAAGTTCAGGCTTTAATGAGAGAATAAGACGTTCAACTCGACTAATTTCAATTAGTCTATCTTTTAAAATAGTCTCTGCCTCCAGACCATTTACACGATAATGTCCAAAATTAAGATGACCCATTTTCGCATTAGTTACTACTACAATTGATTTTTTAATATTTTCACAAGTGTTAGGAAGATTCGATTGACTGCAAAAAGAATGGATCATTCCCTCTAATGAGCTAATCGGAACTACCGGGATTTTATTTGAATATGCAAGACCTTGAGTGATCGCAAATCCTATTCGCAAACCGGTAAATGAGCCTGGACCGATTGAAATACCAATAGTATTTATGTCTTTGACTTGTATGCCTGCGTCATTTAAAAGCTCTGATATGTATGGTAACAAGACTTTTCCGTGAGACCGCGGTTCTGCAAGTACCTTATGTTTTTCTATAGTCGGTGTCTTTATTGCCACAGAGCATGTAAGACCTGATGTTTCAATCGTAAGTGTATTGGTCATAATTGCTCACAATTAATGCAAACTCAGAATAAGCTGAGTTATAAATTAACAAATGATTTTTAGAAGTTGCTCTCGAACATTTTCCATATTTACAGATCCATCGACACTTTCAAATCTCACATCACCCACGCTTCTAATTTGCTGATAAAAAGATACTAATGGCTTAGTTTGAGCTCTGTATACGCCCAGTCTTTTACGTACAGTGGTCTCTAAATCATCGGGTCTTTGCACCAGGGGCTCACCCGTTATGTCGTCAGTATTTAGAATTTTGGGAGGATTATTTGTAATATGATACACCCTACCTGATGCCTCATGAACTCGTCTTCCCGACAATCGAGAAATAATTTCTTCATCACTCACATTAAGCTCTATCACGAGATCGATGGCTATTTTTGCTTCCATCAACGACTCAGCTTGAGGAATAGTCCTTGGAAAGCCATCTAGCAGAAAACCATTCTTGCAGTCATCTTTTTCTAAGCGGCCTTTAACTATTGAGACGATCAAATCATCAGAAACTAGACCTCCCGAGTCCATAATCCTTTTGACCTTCATTCCTAAATCTGATGCGTCTTTTACCTCTGATCGCAAAATGTCACCGGTAGAAATTTGAGGGATGCCCAGAGAACTCGTAACAAACTGCGCCTGCGTTCCTTTGCCTGCACCTGGTGGGCCTAATAGAATTAATCTCATACTTTTCTCGTCACTTATACTTCGCGGAAATGAACAATACACCTAATAAAGCCGCTTAACAAGCTAGCAAATTGGTCGCCCTAGCTGTAATAATCCTCATTTTTCTTTGCGTTATCCCATAAAGCATTCAACTTTTCTGCACTCATCGCTTTCAATTTATCGAAATCCGCTAAACTCTCGATATATTTCACCCGGTTTGAAAATTTCTCATTTGATTGCCTCAAAGATTTCTCGGGATCCACAGATAATTTTCTCGCTAAATTTACACATGAAAATAACAAATCTCCAAGTTCCATCGATATGTTTTTGCTATCACTGAACTCGATTTCACTTTTGAGTTCATCCAATTCCTCTGATATCTTGTTGAGGACATTCTCACTATTACTCCAATCCAACCCCAAAAGGCTCGCTCTTTTTTGTAATTTTCCAGCTCTCATTAACGCTGGCATTGCACTAGGGACGTCATCAAGTACACTTTGAAACCCACTTTCTTGTCTTTTTTTAATCTTTTTTTGCTCCCAATAATCCATTAATTTTGAGCTAGGTATCTTATTCTGACCAGAAGGTATGGAAGTCAATGATCCATTTGGAAAAACATGGGGGTGGCGGTCAATTAATTTCGCAGTGAGCCCATCCACTACTTTATCAAAATCAAAAAGATCTCTCTCTTGTCCAATCTGTGCAAGAAAAATAATCTGAAAAAGTAAATCGCCGAGTTCCTCTTTAAGACCAATGAAATTTTTACTAGATATAGCATCTATAACCTCATAAACCTCTTCAAGAAGATAGTGTTGCAATGATTCAAAATTCTGTTGGGTATCCCATGGGCAGCCCGTCTCAGGATCTCTCAGGCGTTCCACTACATATTTGAGATCATCTAAAACATAATTTGAAGACATATTCACTCTTCGACTCATAAATCGCTCTAATCGGTCATTATCGCAAAGGCGACGGAGTATTTTTTCTCGTCAGATAATGATAAAAATATATCTTTACCACTTTTTTTGTCAAAAATCGCTTTTGCTACGCCGGATAGTCTCACCAGAGGTGCTCCAAAGTCATTATGAGATACTTCAAAATCTAAAAAGCTCACGCCACCAGAAATTCCTGTCCCTAACGCTTTTGATAATGCCTCTTTTGAGGCAAAACGCTTTGATAAAAAATATACTTTTTCTGACTTTTTATATTCTTGCTTCTCGTTGGCAGTTAAAATTCTATCTACGAATCTATCACCAGCTTTTTTTAAAGTCGCTTCGATTCTTGAGATCTCCACAATATCTGTGCCAATTCCTATAATCACTTAATACTCCGAACATTTGAGGCATTATTTCTTATACCTTCCAGATATTGTCTGTATAACTCACGACTATTCATTTGTTTTCCTTCCAAGTAAAAATCGAATACTCCCCTCAATAAACGTCTGGCCGCTCTATCTATTAGCAAATCATTAAACTCATTGTTATATATTCCTAAAAGCTCTTCACCAGAGAAAAAATTACCCTCTTCAGATCGATTTAAGATAGAGGTCACACCAAGCCCAAAAATATATTTATAATTTTTTGACATCAGAACAGGCTGTCCTGATTCATACTCAGAGTCAAGAACCAAACCATAACCCAGTTCGTCAAGCATCAAGAGCTCGAATCGCCTCAAAATAGGACTATAACTATTCCCAGATTGCAATAATTTAAGCAACTCATGGTATTTCACATAGATTTTGGCGCATGGATCGTAATCGGCAAGAAAATGAAATAGTAACTCGTTGAGGTAAAGACCAACAAACAACCGCTCACCTCCAAAATGAACGGCATCTCCAATTTCTTCAGATGAAGATATTACTTTTAGCTCGCCTTTCCCTCGCAACAAAAATTGATATTCCATGAACAGCGACAATTTACCAGATATCTTTTTCCGCGAAGAGGATCGATAACCTTTTGCAATACATTTGATACGTCCATGATCCTTAGAGAAGACGTCAACCAAAAAGCTCGTTTCTTTGTAAGGACGTGTATGTAAGATGAAACCGTCTGACTCAATTTGCATACTTTTCAGGTATCATTGAAGATTAAAATTTTTTAACATATCGTCGCTGTTTGACCAACCATTACGCACCTTTACCCAAATTTTCAACATAACCTTTTCTTGTATTAATTTTTCGATATCTGACCTTGCTGCCTCACCAATTTTTTTTAATTTCTGACCCTTATCTCCAATAATAATTTTTTTTTGTCCTCGACGCTCAACAAAAATGCAGGCGTCAATAAAAGTAATGTTTTCTTTTACCTCAAAGCGATCAATATCAACTGAAGTTTGGTAAGGTAATTCATTGCCGAGTTGTCTAATTACTTTTTCTCTTACAATTTCAGCGCAAAAAAAGCGTTCACTTTTATCTGTTATCTGATTAGGAGGGAAAAAATGTGATTGTTGGGGTAAACATTCAACTATTTCATTTTCTAATTCTACCAGATATTGATTTTTTAATGCAGAAACAGGAACTATCAAAACCTTCTCAAACATCTGCTTTATTTTTCTCATATGAGGCAGGAGAAGATTTTTATCCTTAATTAGATCTAACTTATTAACAACGCAGATTATTGGTCTCGGTATATTCCTTAAATGCTCTACGACGTAATCATCTCTTGTATCCCAATCGAGTCTGTCAACAACAAATAGGATTACGTCGGCATCCAAAATAGTATTTTTGGCGGATTTATTCATGATTTTATTTAACTTACTCGTCTGATCCTTATGCATACCCGGAGTATCAATAAAAACAAGTTGAGAATTTCTAATATTCTTAACACCTAAAATATTATGCCTAGATGTTTGAGGCTTACGCGAAGTGATACATAACTTCTGCCCAATAATGTGATTTAAAAGCGTCGATTTGCCAGCATTCGGCCTGCCAACTATACCTACATAACCACATTTATCTGGGAAATCTTTTTTCGTTAAATTGCTCATTTAATCGTCTACACGCCGAGCTCTTTAAGAATTTTGGACGCAACCAATTGTTCTGCAGCTTTCCTACTCGATGCTTTGTCGCGACCAGTGATCTCAAATTCATCTAAAACACACTCTATAAAAAATATCTTAGAGTGGGGGCTACCCTCCGTGGAAGACAAAGTATAGATTGGTGGCGCGTGTCCTCTTTTTTGAAGCCATTCCTGCAACCTAGTCTTTGAGTCTTTTTTATTTTTCCTCGATAACGCGTCTCTTATAAGTGGGTTAAACCACTCCATAATGCATTTATCGGTTATCTCAATATTCGAATCTAGAAAGATTGCTCCAATCAAAGCCTCTACAGTATCACCTAAAATAGATTCTCTTAAATACCCTCCACTTTTTCTTTCACCAGTTCCGAGTATTAGGTAGTTGCCTAGACTAAGCTTAGTTGCCACACCAGCAAGGGCCTTTCCACAGACAACCGCCGAGCGTAATTTACTTAAATCTCCCTCATCAACATTTTTGGAATTTTTAAAAATATGATTGGTTATAATTAGCCCTAAGACCGAATCTCCCAGAAACTCCAAACGTTCATTATTCGCTCCATCAACACTCCGATGCGACAAAGCGAGGGTAAGCAAGGAGGCATCACGAAAGCTATACCCAATAATTTGTTCGAGTTCTGATTGATCTCGCATCAATTGGTTCCCGAGTTTGAAAAACAAATCTTCATGAAATCAACAAAAGGCTCCCTATTGGATAGATCCTACTCGGTGAAAGCTAGGCAAACTCAGAAATTTGTCCCAAAACATCCACCTGGCAAAAGCCTTCCCTACGATCCTGTCACTGGGTACTGGTCCCCAAATTCTGCTATCACTAGAATTATCTCTGTAATCTCCCATCATAAAGTAATGATCCTCCGGGACAATCGTAGAGAAATTTTTACTCAATCTCCCGGGTGGTTGATGTTTTTTCGTCAAAAATAATTTTTCATCAATTTTCTCTTCGACAATCACGCTTCTGAAAGGATAATTCGAGGCTGACAAAGTTTTTCCCTCAATTTTCTTGTTGTTTATATAAAGAATACCCTGTATTACATTGATCTTATCTCCCGGCAAACCAACCAACCGTTTGATAAAGTATCGACTCTCATGAGGCGGGAAAAATACTACAACATCGCCTCTCTCTGGCTTTGAAACCTCTAATAATTCAGTTCTGAGAACCGGTAATCTAACACTATAATTCCACTTGCTAACTAAAATAAAATCTCCAACCACGAGAGTGGGCACCATCGATTTGGAGGGGATCTGAAATGGTTCGATTAAAAAGGATCTGAGAATTAAAACGAAAAGAAGAACCGGTGCTAAAGATCCAAAGAAAACGACAATTTGTGATGTGTTTTTTAATGCGCGATTAAGTATCCAAAAAAAACCTGAAAGAATCACACAAAGAGATAAAATTAACTCAAAATTCAAACTCATAAAATAGTCTCAATATTAAAGATCTTATAATTTCTAAGTTCTCAGCACAGCAAGAAAAGCCTCCTGAGGAATCTCAACATTACCTACTTGCTTCATCCTCTTTTTACCAGCTTTTTGCTTCTCTAATAATTTTTTCTTTCTTGTGACATCACCACCGTAACATTTTGCTGTGACATTCTTTCGTAATGCCTTTACTGTTGTTCGGGCAATTATGTGTCCCCCAATCGCCGCTTGAATAGCCACATCAAACATTTGTCGCGGAATTAGTTCTTTCATTTTCTCCGCAAGCTGTCTTCCCCTTTGCTGAGCGTTGTCTCGATGAGTTATTGCCGCAAGTGCGTCAACTTTATCACCATTTATTAAAACATCTAATTTCACCAAAGATGCAGACTGAAATCTTATAAAAGAATAATCGAGAGAGGCAAATCCTCTGCTTACAGATTTAAGTCTATCAAAAAAGTCCATAACAACTTCGCTCATAGGTAACTCATAACAAATTGATACTTGGTTACCAACAAATTGCATATCTTTTTGGACTCCTCTCTTCTCAACGCAAAGGGTTATTACATTTCCAACATAATCTTTTGGAACTAAAATATTAGCCTCACAAATTGGTTCTCTTGTTTCCTGGATTAGGTTAGATTCAGGCAGACTTGATGGATTAGACACACTCAAAATACTATTTTTTTCAGTCAATATTTCATACACAACTGTCGGTGCTGTTGTGATTAAATCTAAACCGTACTCTCTCTCTAATCTCTCTTGAATAATTTCCATATGCAGCATTCCTAAGAACCCGCAACGAAATCCAAATCCTAATGCATCAGAACTTTCAGGCTCATAAAAAAGCGAAGCATCATTAATGGAAAGCTTACTGAGGGCTTCACGGAAATCCTCAAAATCATTTGAATCAATTGGAAACATTCCAGCATACACTTGAGGCTTAACCTTTTGAAATCCCGGTAGTGCTGACACATCCAAATCACCTTGTGAAATGACTGTGTCACCTACAGGAGCCCCCTGGATATCTTTAATTCCTGCCACTAAGAATCCAACCTCTCCAGCCCTAAGAACACTCTTTTCTTTAATCTTTGGAGAGAAAATCCCCAATTTATCTACCACATGAGCACGACCTACAGACTTCATAACCACTTTATCTTTTAGATTGATTTTTCCTTCAACAACTCTTATCAGAGACACTACTCCAAGATAATTATCGAACCATGAATCGATTATTAACGCCTGAAGTTTAGCATTTTCATTTCCAATCGGCGCTGGAATAGTTTTTACAATTTCGTCAAGAATTTCTGATATTCCTTCACCTGTTTTAGCGCTGCAACGAATAGCATTTTGCGATTCAATACCAATGATATTTTCGATTTCTTCAATAACGCGATCAGGCTCTGCTTGAGGGAGATCCATCTTATTGAGAACTGGCAAGACCTCTAAGTTTTGAGCGATCGCTGTATAGCAATTTGCAACAGACTGAGCCTCCACACCTTGAGCCGCATCCACGATCAAAAGCGCGCCCTCGCATGCAGCAAGAGATCTTGAAACCTCATAAGAAAAATCTACATGCCCAGGAGTATCAATAAAATTTAACTGATACACTGCGCCATCATACGCGGTGTATTTTAAAGTAACGCTTTGAGCTTTAATTGTTATACCTCTTTCACGCTCGATATCCATTGAATCCAACACTTGAGACTCCATCTCTCTTTCACTCAATCCACCACAGAGTTGGATAAATCTATCAGCAATAGTGGATTTCCCATGATCAATATGAGCAATAATAGAAAAATTTCGTATGTTTTTTATCTCTTCCACGACCGATCCATATTCTGTGAAACGCGATTCTAGCGTATTATTTCATTAAATTCCTAGTAGCAATCCATCTAGCAAATGCAGGACTGGAGAAGCTGCTACTGAGAACTCTCTATCGGCTGTTTTTAAACGAAATCAGAATATGATCCCTTTTACAAAAATTAGGCAAATATCCTAGTCGCTAATTCAAGAGCAACCAATTTCGAGATCTTATTCAATCAATTTCAAGAGTTGTAAAGAAGGCCTGACCAGACCGATAGAACCGTAAAGCGATCGGAGTTCCCTCATCTAGTTGCCGAACAATAGTCTCATATTCGTCAAGATTACTAATTCTGTTATACCCAATCTGAACAATAATATCATTTACTCTTAATCCTGCCACATCTGCAGCAGAATCTGTCTCGAGACTGATAACTTTTAAGCCTGATCGAATTCGGTTCTGACGCGCTTCCACTGATTCAATTTCTTCAACAACCAAACCAAGTCTATCAGAGGGCATATCTCCAGCCAGACGGATATCCTCATCACCATCTAAGGACCCTACTTCTACCTCGAGCTTTCTTTTCCTGCCTTCGCGATAAACTTCAACATCTACTCTAGTCCCTGGAGAAATCAATCCGACAACATGAGGTAAATCGCCAGACCGAAGAATTGCATTTCCATCAATCGTTACAATAATATCTCCATCTAAAATACCCCCTATATCCGCTGCACTCCCTCTCGTCACTTGACTCACAGCAGCACCCATTGGACCTGGCAGTCCGAGTGCCTCAGCAAGATTTTTATCAACATCTGTTATGCTCACTCCCAAAAAGCCGCGATTTACCTTTCCATTATCCTTAAGCTGATCGACAACGTTTCTTGCAATGCTCACAGGTATAGAAAAGGATAAGCCAACTGAGCCTCCTGTTGGTGAATATATTTGTGAATTGATACCAACAACTTTCCCGTTCAAGTTAAACAGCGGTCCTCCGGAATTTCCACGATTGATGGCCACATCTGTTTGGATAAACGGGACATAGTTTTCTCCTTGCTCAGTAGGCAAGCTTCTTCCCAAAGCACTAACAATTCCCGCAGTGACTGAATAATCAAGTCCAAATGGCGAGCCAATTGCTATAACCCAAGATCCAACCTTAATATTTTCCGACTCTGCGAACTCCAAGCTTGGCAGACCCTCAGCCTCAATTTTTAACAAAGCAAGGTCAGACCGCCTATCTGAACCAATTACTTTCGCCATATATTCACTGCGATCCGCGAACTGGACCTGTATTTCATCAGCATCGCTAACTACATGATGATTCGTCAATATATATCCATCACCTGATATAACAAATCCTGAACCCATAGTTCTTGCTGGTCGGGTTGGTCGTCGTCTCTGCTCAAGGAGCTCTCGGAAAATTTCTGGCATTTGACCTTGCATGGATCCCTGATTTGACTCCTTCTGAATACTGACAGTATTTATTTTTACCACCGCCGGAGCTACTGCATCAACAAGATCTGTAAAGTCAGGTAAGGTTGAGTTTACCCTGCCACTAAAAATACTTATTAAAACGATCAACCATAATATTTTTGTCTTACTCTTTTTTTTATCACTCATTACTTGTTACCCAAAATTCTCAAATCTTACGACTTCCTACGTAGTTAAATTTTTGTTAGATGCTTTTATCACTGGTTTCATAAGTTCTCCAGAGTTGGTCGAGCTTGTTAGAATCAAAATTCCTTCTGAACCTCTTCATAAATCTTTTTAAAGCTCTTAGTTCCAAAAATCAGAGCATAATAAAATACTTACTAAACTCGAAAAATCGCAGACATTATCAATCTATTTAGTTTTTTTGATATCTCGAATAGATTCGTTACGAATATCAGGGGAGGACTGTAGATTCTTATAATTCAAATTTGATTTATCATGGATTGAGATAACACGAATCACATAAGGCTTAACTCTCTTTGGCGCTTTAACTGGACCCAGATTACGTTCAGAGTTTGCTTGCCTAAGATTGACGTCCCTATTTAAACTCCAACCGATCGGATACTGCTGAACGGGACCTTTAACATCCACATTTGATATTTCTGCCTCATAAGACATCTGAATTGGGGAAGGTATATCGTTAATAGTAAAATTTTGAACTCCTAGAATCGTTAAGAATGCGAATGATGCAGCTATTCCAATTTGACTCAATGATTCAAAAACACTTCTTTTAAATCTGGTATTTTCAGACCAGTCTGTTTCAGTGGAGACTAGAGATTGAAGAACATTGTCACTTACATCCGGGTAATTCGAAACATCTGTGTCAACTGATTCAGAAATGCGCCAATAGTTTTTCCATACTTTCCTGATCTCAGAATTTTTACTTGCGCTTACAATAGATTTAAATATTCTTTTTTCTTCGAATACAGAAGCTTCACCGTCCTTGAACGAAGAAAGCGACTCATAAATACTATCCTCTTTTTTATCTCTCATATAACTTCACTCTTCAACCAACATAATGTATGACCAGGCATTTTTCATTAAGTTCCCAATTCATAGGACATTTAGATTTTTATTAATAACATCATCGATTATTTCTCTAGCTCTAAATATACGAGATCTTATAGTGCCGACCGGACACTTCATAATAGATGCAATTTCCTCATATGATAAGGCCTCATATTCTCGCAAAGTAATGGCCATCCTCAAATCCTCAGGCAACTCTGAAATAGAGTTTTTAATTATAGACTCAAGCTCTAAAGTCATAATATTACTCTCTGGCGTCGAGGTATCTTCTGGATGAAGATAATCGCTCTCTTGAATATCTAAGTCACTAAATACCGGTCGCCTTGACTTCGATACCAAATAATTCTTCGCAGTATTAACGCCAATACGGTACAGCCAAGTATAGAACTCACTATCTCCCCGAAAATTATGGAGGGCACGATATGCCTTCAAAAAAGTCTCCTGCGCAATATCAGGGACGTCATCAAAGTTGCTTACGTACTTCGCGATAATTGATTGCAATCTATTTTGGTACTTTATAACTAACAAATCAAAAGCTCCAATATTTCCCTTTTGAGCCTCTTTCACTAATTGCAAATCAGTTTTATCTGCCATCTCATTTTAACTCTTCTTAAAGGAAATCTATTCTAGACATTGGTCCAATTAACTTCGCTTAAAGCGATTCGAAAAATATTGACTAATCAATTTCAAGTAAGTTCAGATCTAATTGCGTATAATATCACTTCAGAAATAAAAAATAATAAATGCGCCCATGAAACAAATTTTTCAGTTTGATGTTCTTATAATTGGTTCTGGCGTTGCCGGTTTAGCTTGTGCGCTCAAACTCGACAAAAATTTATCAATTGCGTTGATCAGCAAAGGATCTCTAGTCGATGGATCCTCTTGGCTAGCTCAAGGAGGTATCGCTGCAGTTCTCGATGAAGAGGATAGCATTGAGGCACATGTTGATGACACACTTATAGCAGGTGATGGTTTGTGTCATAAAGATACCGTTAAATTTGTAGTCGAAAACGGTCAAAAAACAATTCGATGGCTCGTAGATCAAGGAGTCTTATTTACAAAAGATAAATCCAATAAGAATTTCCATCTTGGGCAAGAAGGTGGCCACAGCTTTAGAAGAATTCTTCACAGCGCAGATGCCACAGGTAAAGCAATAACGAGAGCACTTATTCAAAAAGTAAAAGAAGCAAGCAATATACAAATTTTTGAAGAGCACTGCGCTGTTGATTTAATCACTCAAGAAGACAGCACCACGAATCGAATGAAATGCGTAGGAAGTTATTTATTAAACTTAAAATCATCCGAAATTGGCCTTTTTCAGGCAAAAACTGTCGTTTTAGCCTCTGGAGGTGCGAGTAAAGCATACTTGTATACAAGCAATCCTGATGGTGCTAGCGGTGACGGAATCGCAATGGCCTGGCGAAAAGGATGCAGAATCGCGAATATGGAATTTAACCAATTTCATCCGACATGTCTCTTCAATGCTGACGCTAAGTCTTCTCTTATTACAGAGGCAATTCGTGGAGAGGGAGGTATTCTCCTTCTACCCAACGGAGAGAGATTTATGAATAAATTCCATAAAGATGGAGAGCTCGCTCCAAGAGATGTAGTTGCCAGAGCTATAGATCACGAAATGAAAAGAATCGGATGTGATTGTTTGTATCTGGATATAAGCCATAGAGAGTCATCTTTTATAAGGGAATCTTTCCCAAATGTTTATGAGGAGTGCCTAAAGTATGGTATCGATATAACCAAGGACAAAATTCCAGTGGTTCCAGCTGCACACTATACATGTGGGGGTGTAATTGTCTCGAAAGATGGTCAGACTGATCTGTCAAATTTGTATGTAATAGGTGAGAGCTCTTTCACAGGCTTGCATGGGGCAAACAGAATGGCAAGCAACTCGCTACTCGAATGCCTTGTTTACGCAGAATCCTCAGCGAGTAGCATAAATTATCGTCTACCTGAAATAAGTTTACCTTTTGAAATTCCACAGTGGGATGAATCACGTGTCATTCACTCTGATGAGAATGTCGTAATCTCACATAACTGGGACGAATTAAGGAGATTTATGTGGGATTATGTCGGGATTGTCCGAACAAAAAAGAGACTTCTGCGTGCAGCTAACAGAATCGAGCTTCTTCAAAATGAAATTCAAGAATTTTATAAAAATTTCAGTATTTCTCGAGATCTTATAGAATTGAGAAATCTAGCGTCAGTCTCACAACTCATCATAAAATCAGCACAACAAAGGAAGGAGAGCCGGGGTCTTCACTATACAATTGATTTCCCCGATAAATCCAAATTTGCCAAAGACACAATTTTAGTACCTGTAAATTTTGCAGGCCAAGAAATATTTATTAGCAGCTAGCAAATATAGCTCAAATATGAATATCTGTATCACCTAATTTGGGTTAAAGTGTATTCAGGATTACATCAACTATCCTCTTGGAAGTTGAGCTCTCTGGAGGAATTTTCTTGACTAACCAATTGTATAAATCTTGGTCTTCACATTCTAATAAAACATCAAATCTTAATTTATCCTGATCTGATAATTTTTCGTAACGCGTCTCGACAAAACGAGACAAAAGGATATCAAGCTCAAGCATACCCCGCCGACATGCCCAAATAAGTCTATTTTTTTCCATAATAAGGTATTAGAATTTAAAAGGTGAAGTATAGCCCATAAACTGCTAGGTACAGATAACTTTGGATTGGAGAAGTTTACTATCAAATCATTCACAAGATATTAACCAGCATAATATCCTAAAAACTAATTCTGAAACTGGTGAAAAGGCTTCTCTTTTTTTTAAAAACAAAGCAGTCTGTACCCAAGAATCAGGCTACATAATAGTGGAAGGTCCTGATGCAGAGGTATTTTTGCAAGGCCAAGTGACTTGTGATGTAAGTAATGTAGTCCAAGGTGCATCCGTAAATGGAGCTCATTTAAATCCCCAAGGGAAAGTAATATTTTCATTTCTATTATCAAAATTAAAAAAAGGACTGATTATTCTGGATGTAAATAAACCAATATTAGCAACTGCAATGTCAAGTTTAGAAAAATATGCTGTTTTCTCAAAAGTCACGCTCTCACTTTCTGAGAATTTTTATTCCTTTTTAATATCATCCAAGGCCAGTGATGATTTACCAAAACTTACTGAATATTCATCCATACAAAAATTGTCAAAAGGAATAATATACTCAATCGTGCCTAAAACACTCTTCAGTAAATGGTTTGATCTAATTAAAGATGACATCACGCTTATACATAATGATACTTCTCGATACATACGAATTAATGCTGGGCTAACAGACATATATCCAGAAACCTCTTCAAAGTTCATACCTCAAGTGTTGAATTATGATTTGAACAATTTCATAAGCTTTGAAAAAGGGTGCTACACCGGTCAAGAGATCGTTGCAAGAACTCATTATCTTGGGAAAGCGAAAAAACGGGTAAGTTTGTGGGAAATAAAAATAAGCAAAAATATAAATTTAAATGAGAAGCTATTTAACTGCGAAAAAGTAGCGATAGCAACGGTCGTGGACTCGATTCGCTCGAGCGAAAAAACTCTACGTGCACTATTAGTTACAGCCGAAGAAAATAGGGAGACAACAGAAATGTTCCTAGATGACAACGGCGTAGTAGCAGTAAAACGTTTAGACTTCGCATAGGGTATATGCAAGACCATGTTAGCGACTAGCATGACGAGTTGGCTTAGTGTAAATCAGCTTTTACTTACTATTGCAGGCTTTCTATCTTTATTCATCTTTTTTGCAAGTATTCTGAGTCTTCCTTGGCTTGTTTCTAAAATCCCTGAGGATTACTTTTTAAAAGAAACAAGCCGGTTCATCTTTTGGCGAAACCAGTTTCCATACATTTGGCCTTTGATAATCATAATTAAGAATGCTATCGGCGTTTTAATGCTAATTTCAGGGCTTGTTATGCTCGTAACGCCCGGTCAAGGCATCCTGACTATTTTCATTGGTATGATTATGCTGGATTATCCAAAAAAGTCGATGATTGAAAAAAAAATTATTTTAAATAAATCAGTTTTACCAAAATTAAATTGGTTGCGGCACAAAGTTAACAAGAATCCAATTATAAATCCGGATAACAGAAAGAATTAGCTATAGTCTTGTGAGCCTTAACCCACCTTTGATATCCCAAATCACTTCATGTCCATATTTAGGATCCTTAGGTATATTTCTGGCAAGAATTAAACTTATAAGTGACATCATGGCGCCCATTAGAAATACCAGTTTAGGTGAAAACAGCCAAACTAAGCCAAAACTTACAGGTATAAAAACAGCAGCGATATGATTTATAGTGAAAGCCACGCCCGCCGTAGAAGCAATATCTGAAGGATCTGCTATTTTCTGAAAATACGTTTTAATTGCAATGGCAAGGGAAAAAAATAAATGGTCGAGCACATACAGGGCTCCTGCCATAATTGCACTATCAACATAAGCATACGCGAAGAAAATTAAAAATAAGCCACAATACTCAAACGTTAAGGCGCTTCTCTCTCCAACCTTACCGACCAGTCTTCCAATTTTCGACGCAAATATCCAATTAAATGTATGGTTAATAATAAACAAAATTGCAATGTCTGAGACACTGTATTTGAATTTTTCGACCATCAAAAAGGCAGCAAAAACAACAAATATTTGTCGACGAGCACCACTCATAAACGTAAGCGCGTAATATAACCAATAACTTCTTTTGAGAACCAAGTTCTTTTTTTGATTAACTTTACCTTCAAATAAGGGTGCTCCAAACCACATAAATACAGTCAAGAGCAAACAAACAACGCCAGATATTAAATATATTATTTCAAAACCGAGGGACAGATACTCTTGAGAGAACCAAATGAAAAGATAGGTTAAAAGAGACGTCAAAGATGTTAAAGCAATAAGCTTACCTAGCACCTCAGGAGTCTCGCTGACACTCAACCATTGGAGAGACAAGGATTGCTTGACAGTCTCAAAGTAGTGGAAACCCGCTGACATCAGTAAAGTCGTGCAATATAAGCCTATTTCAGAGGGGAAAAATCCGGTTAATAACACGCCTATTCCCAACATAATTAGCGAAAAATAAGCAAATTTCTGTTCCCTGATTAAAAGTAAGACAAAGATAGTCGTGAAAGCCAGAAAACCAGGTATCTCTCGAATACTTTGCAAAATACCGATCTCTCTTCCGGAAAACTCCGCTCGTTCAACGACGAAATTATTTAGCAAGACCATCCAGGTTGCAAAAGCTAGCGTCATTGCAATTGACATCATATAGAGGAGATATTTTGGATTATTTAAAAATCTTGGCTTCATATTATTAATCTTTACACTTTTAACTCATACTGGACATCAGTTAGATCGAGAATCGACCAATCAACAATATCCCTATTTTGCTCCTGAAGGAACTTGTTCGCCTTCGAAAAATGTTTGCAGCCAAAAAAACCAGTTCTTGCTGAAAACGGTGATGGATGTGGGGCAGACATCACCAAATGTTTTGATTTATCTAGAAGATTATTAAATTTATTTGCATTCATCCCCCAAAGCATAAAGACACAACTGGTTAACTGATCATTTATAATTTTTACAATGAATGATGTAAACGTTTCCCAACCAATATTTTTATGTGAGTTGGGCAAACCTTCCTCAACGGTTAAAACGGTATTTAACAATAATACACCCTGCTTGCACCAACCGCTCAAGCATCCAGTTTTTGGAATCTCAATCTGCATATCTGAAGACAATTCTTTGAATATATTCGTTAAAGATGGCGGGATCCTTTGACCCTTGTTGACAGAGAATGCAAGCCCATTTGCCTTATTTTCACTATGATATGGATCCTGACCAATTATAATGATTTTTGTTTCTTTAAACTCCACAAATGAAAGAGAAGCAAATATCTGATCCAATGGTGGATATATTTGTCTGTTTGATAAATATCGATCACTTAGAGAGTAAGTCAGATCCGCAAAATATTGCTTTTCAAATTCTTGTTCCAGCAATTGTCTCCAAGAGGGTCTTATTTTATCTTGTGCTTTTTTTAATAGATTGGACATATTATTTGGTGAGAACCATGGGGGAATAATAGTGTATCATTAACTTAAAACTGACATTTTTGTTTGTAAATCTCTCCATTAAACCTAATGCTCTTTTTGATAATTTTGCAAAATCTTACGAACAGTCTAAAATCCAATGCCTGCCGTAGGTTCTATCATCTGTAGTATATAGGTTTATAAATGGGAAAAAATCAACAGATAGTTTTTAATCCTGTTGCAGCGCCGGTATTTTGGTGGCTGCTACTGTGTGCAATTGTTATCTATGGAATGATCCTATTGGGCGGGGTGACCAGACTGACTGATTCAGGTCTCTCAATGGTCGATTGGAAGCCGATTATGGGTGTTATCCCTCCCCTATCACAAGCTGATTGGCAGGAAATGTTCCTGAAATATCAGCAGTATCCGGAATACAAGAAAACAAATTTCCAAATGACACTATCTGAATTCAAGCCTATATTCATGTATGAGTACCTTCACCGAGTATTAGGGAGAATCATTGGCTTAATTTTTTTCGTGCCTCTAATTATTTTTTCTGTGCGTAGGCAAATTCCATCGGCGTTAATGCCCAGACTCTATGGCCTATTTGTTCTTGGTGGATTGCAGGGACTGCTTGGCTGGTACATGGTTAAAAGTGGTCTTGTTGATGATCCAAACGTGAGTCAGTATCGATTAACGTCGCACCTAGGTATGGCGATACTCATTTACAGCATAATTATCTGGACACTCTTTGACCTAGGTACTGACCACAAGCATATTGTGAGCCCTGGTATCAAGCGTACATCACTGCTTCTAAGCGCGCTGATTTTTCTGATGATTTTGTCCGGAGGATTGGTCGCTGGAACAAGAGCAGGGATACCATTCCCAACTTGGCCGCTGATGGGAGAAACATTTATCCCAAAAGAGATTTATACTCTTAATCCCATCTGGTTGTCTGCATTCGAGGACATGGCGACCATACAGTTTAATCACAGAATATTCGCGTACGTTTTAACAGTACTAATTACGGGGTTTGTAGTTATGATACTAAAAAGTAATGTGCCACCATTCATGAAGTATAGCGCCGTGTTATTCCTAGCTATCTTGATTCTCCAGGTTGTTTTGGGAATAAGTACTCTCCTATTGTATATTCCAATACCAGTGGCGGCGGGACACCAGATAGTTGCAGTTGCATTGCTATCGATATCCTTGTTTCTCAGCCACTGCTGCTTGCACAAAAGAAAATTGGTTATGACTCCGGTCGCATATGGGGAAACAAAATCACATCTTTGATAGAGCTTGAATTTGTAAATAGCATAACGAGCCTATCTATACCAATACCTTCTCCAGCCGTTGGAGGCATTCCGTACTCCAAAGCTCTGATATAATCACCATCAAAGTACATCGCTTCTTGATCACCTAACTTTTTTTCGTTCACTTGATGCTTAAATCTTTCAGATTGATCTTCTGGATCATTTAACTCGGAAAATCCGTTAGCTATTTCTTGACCCGCCACAAAAAATTCAAATCGATCAGTAACAAAAGAATTTTCATCATTTAATCTCGCTAGGGGGGAGACTTCGGCGGGATACATAGTAATGAAAGTGGGCTTAATTAATTTTTGCTCGACTGTCTTCTCGAAAATCTCGATCTGTATTTTACCCAATCCCCAGCTTGGCTTTATATCGCAACCGAGATCTCTCAAAAATTCACTTGCCTCATCAATAGAATTTAAAGTTTGAGCCCTAAGAGAAGGATTAAATTTAAGAATTGAGTCGAAAACTGATATTCGCTCAAATGGTTCATTCAAATTTAAAGATATAGTTTCATCTATGCTCTGTTCATTGCCCACCGAAATCTTTATGTCTTCTGTTCCTAAAACATTAATAGCAGCACCTTTTATCAAATCTTCAGTCAAATCCATCATATCAATGTAAGTCGCATATGCCTGATAAAACTCAAGCATCGTGAATTCTGGATTGTGTCGAGAAGATAATCCCTCATTTCTAAAGTTTCTATTTATTTCGTATACTCGGTCATAGCCTCCAACAATCAATCTTTTCAAATAGAGTTCTGGTGCAATCCGCATAAACATATCGATACCCAGTGAATTATGATGCGTCACAAATGGTCTAGCCACGGCACCTCCTGGTATTGTTTGTAGCATTGGAGTCTCCACTTCAAAAAACCCCAATTCATTAAAAAACATTCGTATGTAGTTGACTAATTTCGATCTAATATCGAATACTCTTCGCGCTTCAGGATTCACAATTAAATCAACATACCTCTGCCTATATCGAAGCTCTTGATCAGCTAACCCATGAAACTTGTCTGGTAACGGCCTCAATGACTTAGTTAGCAACACACAATCTTCCATATCAACATACAGATCTCCTTTGCCTGATCTATATAGCCTACCTTGAACACCAATTATGTCTCCGAGATCTAGACTCTTCGCGAATTTTCTTGCATTTTTATTGACATATAACTGTATCACTCCAGTACTATCCTGAAGCACCAAAAATGCACCTCGGTTTCTAATCAATCTACCCCCGAGAGCATAAAGATCCGACAAAG
Source organism: uncultured SAR92 cluster bacterium (assembly GCA_902596775.1). Lineage (GTDB taxonomy): Bacteria > Pseudomonadota > Gammaproteobacteria > Pseudomonadales > Porticoccaceae > AAA300-D14. The sequence continues at coordinate 40,148 of CACJVE010000010.1, read as the reverse complement.
CCTCTAATTCAGATTTTGATGTCCGGATAAATTTTTCTTGCAATTCTGAAGCGTTTGTATTGGGCTTGAAGTTGTTAGGAAAGGCCACTTTTTTATTTTCCCGAATGGTCAGGAGCTTAGCACGCCTCTCAGCGATCAAACGATTTTCATCTTCTTCATTATTCTTATTCATAATCAATTATAGTCCTGCTTTTAAAGATTCAACGATAAATTGATCCAAGTTACCATCTAAGACAGCTTGTGTATTTCGAGTTTCGATATTTGTTCGCAAATCCTTTACTCGTGAATCATCTAATACATATGATCTTATTTGGCTTCCCCAACCTATATCTGACTTACTATCCTCACTTTTTTGAGCTAAATCTTTCCTTTTCTGAATTTCAATTTCATACAATTTTGCGCGCAACATCTGCCAACACTTATCTCTATTCTGATGTTGCGATCTCTGACTTTGACTCTGCACCACCACTCCACTTGGAATATGCGTGAGTCTAACAGCTGAATCCGTTTTATTCACATGTTGACCTCCAGCACCTGAAGAGCGATAAGTGTCTGTTCGAACATCTGATACGTCTATTTCAATATCAATATCATTATCTATTTCGGGCGAGACGAATATTGCTGCAAAAGATGTGTGTCTGCGATTACCAGAATCAAAAGGAGATTTTCGAACCAAACGATGAACCCCTATTTCAGTTCTGAGCCAACCAAATGCATACTCACCTGACACCTCCAATGTGGCGCTTTTAATACCAGCAACGTCACCGGGTGAATGTTCAACTAGATCTACTTTAAAGCCCTTTGCTTCGCACCAACGTAAATACATTCGTAGTAACATCTCAGCCCAATCTTGAGCTTCTGTTCCACCTGATCCTGATTGTATATCGAGAAATGCTGAATTAATGTCCATTTCACGAGAAAACATTCGCCTAAACTCTAAGTTCTCTAGTTTACTGTCAAGAATTTTTATATCCAATTCCAGAGCACTCAGGCCTGCATCATCATTTTCCTCTGAAACCATTTCAAGTAACTCGCCGATTTCCGCGAGATTTGTTGAGATATCTGAAATCGTGCTCACCACAGTTTCTAACTTGGATCGTTCTTTACCTAATTTTTGAGCATAATCTTGATTATTCCAGATGTCTGGCTCGCTCAACTCCAATTCAACTTCTTGAAGGCGTTCCGCTTTGGAGGCATAGTCAAAGATACCCCCTTAAGAGCTCCACTCTCGCATTCAAATCATCTAGCTTATTTTTAAATGAAGTTATTTCCATATGATTAGGACGTTATCTGAATTCCAATACTTTTAGCGAGCCATCAGGTGTCAAGTATACTCACATAATCCAATGATCACATTACTGCTTTGAAATTTATAATTTTATGAAGCCAAATAGTCATTGGATATTAATCTTAAAAACCTGTTTAATTCTTCCACAATGAATCTGAAAAACTCAATAAAAAAAACAGGTATCTTTTTTTTGCTTCTCTTAAGTTTATATATGCTTTTTTGGCCAGTTCCGATCGATCCAGTGCCATGGCAAGCGCCATATGACAAGGGTCTTACAGGAAAATTTAAAGCTAACGATTCATTAAGTAATCTTGAAATCATAATGGTTCCGGATCTCACTGGGCCAGAAGACTTAGCACTTTCTAACAATGAAATTTTTGCCTCAACAAGAGAGGGGTGGATAATTAAATATAATCAACAAACTGGCGCTGTAACTAAATGGGTTAATACTCAGGGTAGTCCACTAGGAATAACTTTTGACAAAAAAAATAATCTTATCGTAGCGGATGCCTACCTTGGACTCCTTAAAATTTCTCCAAATGGGCAAATTTCTGTCCTGACTAAGATGGTGAATGGTGATGAAATTCGATATGCCGATGACGTGGATGTAACTAAAAGTGGGAAGATTATTTTTAGCGATGCTTCAACTAAATTCAGCGCTAAATTTGGTGGTACATACAATGCAAGTTTGTTGGACATCGCAGAGCACGGCGGTCATGGAAGGATTTTGGTTTATGATCCTTCTGATAATACGACAAAAGTTTTAATGGATAACTTAAATTTTGCAAATGGTGTTGCCCTGGATAAAGAAAGCAACTTCTTTCTGACAACAGAAACTGGCTCTTATCAAATACACAAATATTGGTTAAAAGGAGATAAGGCTGGTTCCTCCGAGATAATAATTAATAACCTGCCAGGCTTCCCTGATAATATTGTAAGAGGTCAAAATGGTCGATTCTGGGTAGGCTTGGTGTCACCCAGAAGTAAAATCATTGATGCTCTTTCGAATTTTCCAAAACTGCGAAAAGTAGTGCAGAGATTACCTGAATTTCTGCGCCCAAGTGCGACATATTACAGTCATGTTTTTGCTTTAGATGAAGATGGCAATGTTTTAATCACGCTCCAAGATCCAATTGGCAAATATCATACAAATACTGGTGCATTAGAGACAGATCAATGGCTCTATATAAGCTCCTTACAATCAAAAAATCTTGCGCGACTAAGTAAGAAATATCTTAACTTTGAGGGTAAAGATGACTAAAAGCCATACATTTAGCTCATTTGTTACAGCAATATGTAATCATTTCTCGGACCATTTTTATGCTAAGAATATCGATATCTTCAATTACTGCCAGCCGACTCCACTCGAGGAGCCCAACCTTGTTCATATCAATCAATCACTCTGCGAGGATCTTAATTTAAATCCTGATATTTTTAACTGCGAAGGAGCCCTGAAATTAATGTCAGCAGATACTTCAAATACAAACCTGAAACCAACTTCAGTCGTTTATTCAGGACATCAATTTGGGACCTGGGCTGGTCAACTCGGTGATGGAAGAGCAGTCACTCTTGGAGAGATTCCTGTCAAAAACCATAGTGCAAACCGAGAGGTCCTGTGGGATATTCAGCTAAAGGGCGCAGGACTTACTCCCTACTCCAGATTTGCTGATGGAAGAGCTGTGCTTCGGTCGACTATTCGAGAATATCTTTGCTCTGAGGCTATGCATGGACTGAGAATACCGACGACAAGAGCGCTTTGCCTCGTGTCCAGTAATACACAAGTTCAAAGAGAAAAATCTGAAGCTGCAGCAATACTATGCAGAGTTGCACCAAATCATATTCGATTTGGCTCATTAGAACACTTTCATTATTTAAATGACTTCGATTCGGTGCGGCAGTTACTCGATTACATCATTAATCGCCACTTCCCTGATTGGGATTCTCAAGAGGACAGATATGAAAAACTTTTCAAAAGTATTGTAATCAGCACAGCGTATTTGATAGCACAATGGCAGTCAGTTGGTTTCTGTCATGGCGTACTAAATACCGATAATATGTGCATTCTAGGTCAGACTCTTGACTATGGACCTTTCGGGTTTCTTGACAGATATGATCCCCAGTGGATTTGTAATACGTCAGACTATAATGGCAGGTACTCCTTTTATAATCAGCCCTCAATCGGTCTGTGGAACCTCAATGCACTTGCTATATGTTTTTCAAGTCTCCTCTCTCGAGAAAAAATAATCTCGATACTAAAATTATATGAGCCAACCCTGATTACCAAGTATCAAAAAATAATGAGCAATAAATTAGGCATCAGATATAAGAAATCAAATCATAAATTAGTTGATGATTTACTTAAAATTTTGCAAAAGAACCAGGTGGACTACACATTCTTTTTTAGACAGCTTAGCTATACACAATCGCTTAGCGATGAATTACTCAAGCTTTTTAATGAAAAGGAAACTATCAAAATTTGGTTTAAAAATTATCAATCACTATTGAATCAAGAAAAAAGCTCGAGAGTTCCAAACATATCTATGTTAAAAGTTAATCCGAAGTTCACTCTCAGGAACCATATAGCACAAAGGGCAATTACCAATGCAGAACGCGGTGATTTTAGTGAATTAAAAACGATAGAAACTCTAATTCAGTCACCATTTGATGAACACCAAAATTATTATAACTATTCTTTACCTTTACCAGATGAACTGCATTCAGAGCGATTGAGCTGCTCATCGTAATGAGAGGAAATAGAGTTAGCTTTTAAATAGCTAGAAAATTAGAATCAGGCGACTATACTTGTTCTTTAAGATTCTAGGCGAGATGTAAACATGAAAGAATTTAATTTCCTAGGCCATTTTATATTTAGGTCTGGCACAAACTTTAAACTAATCTTAATATTTTTACTGGCTTTTACTTTCAATAATTCACTTTCAGCTGACGGAGAGCCGGAAATATCGCTCGAGGTGCATAAAACTGCCTATTGCGGATGCTGTAAAAAATGGATAAGCCATGCGCAAGAGGCTAACATAAATGTCATCGAGACCAATCATGAGAATCTTGATGTTATCAAAGATAAATTTGATATTAGCTCAAAACATAAATCTTGTCATACGAGCGTTTCAAAAGATGGTTTTGTCTTCGAGGGACATGTGCATGCGGCGGCGATCAAGAAATTCCTTGCAGACCCCATTCCCAACTCTATGGGCCTAACAGTTCCAGGTATGCCTGTTGGATCACCCGGTATGGAGTTTGATAACAGAAATGACGATTACGAAATACTTGTCATGTTTGAAAATGGAAAAGAAGAAGTTTATATGCACTCAACGGAACTTGATTAGTTTTTACCAAACAAACATGAATTTTATATGAAATATCTAGCGACATTAATAATAGTGATGTACTCAGCATCCTCGATTGCAGCAAATGACATTTTTTTTATTTTTCGGGAATCAGATGGGTCTACAAATTGGCAGTATGTTGCAAACACATCAAGCAGCCTTCTCATTATTGCTCTATCTTTTGCTCTAATTAAAGTAGTTCTTGGTCAGCGAAAAATAACATCTTTCAATCAAAAATTAATCGAAATTAAAAAGAATTTGGAATTACGTGTGTCCGAGAGGACTGCGACTCTCCAAGATGCAAATGAAAGACTATCCCAAAGCAACCTGGCGCTTGAAACCGAAATAAAAAAGCATTTAACCACCACAACACAACTGAAAAATTCTGAGGCATACATAATTGAGGTTTTAAAATCTATGCCATTAATGCTTATTGGGCTAGATAAGGATAATTATATAACCCAATGGAATCCAAAAGCTGAGGAAATATCGGGTCTTTCAAGCGGTGATGTCCTTGGGCGGTTCTTGTGGGACGCCTATCCTGATATTACCGTTAGCCCTGAGAAAATCGCTGAAGCCCGAAGCAAAAAAGCAACGGTGTCTATTAAATATAGTCAAAAAGGGCAATATCATTTTGATATCTTGATCTATCCATTACGAGAAAATTCCGCCACAGGAGTTGTCTTACTCCTGGATGACATAACACAACGCGTAAACTCTGAAACTCAATTAATACATAAAGACAAGATGGCTTTAATAGGGGAATTAGCATCTACTATGGCTCATGATGTCAACCTTCCAATTAAAAAGATGTCGGTTTCCGTGAAAACAGCTCGATCTCAACTTGCTAAAGAGACTTTTGAAAAATCAGAAGTAATGGAAGAGTTGGAAAATTCGCTTATTGGAGCACAGCAAGCACGATCGGTTGTCGAAAATCTAATACATTTTTCAACCGGCGGCACTCAGCCTAAGGCTCATGAAAACGTTACAGCAATAATTGATCAAAGTATTGAGCTTGCGTCAGATGTTCTTGCTTTGAGTTCAGGTGTAAATTTCCACGATATCAAAATAACAAAAAAGTATAAAAAAGAACTACCCGAAATTCCATGCTATGCCACTGAGTTAAAACAAGTATTTCTAAGTCTATTAAGAAATGCTTGCTTTTTTATGGGACAAATCGATTCTCCGGATTACTTGCCTGAGTTACGAATCTCAGTGTCAACATTTTACGACGATATTTGGATAAAAATTGAACACAATGGATCACTTATGACTGATCACGAACAACGATACTTGTTTGATTCATTTGATCCAATCAATCAATCAGCTAAAAATACTCCTTCCAAGCAAATGGAGGGAGCCCAAAGGCTATCCTTCTCATATTTCATTATAACTGAGCAGCATCAAGGTCAATTAGCTGTTCTCTCTGACAACAAAGTTAACACAACATTCAGCCTGAGGTTGCCTAAGGTTTAGCAATTACTGATATGATCTCAGTATCGTCAGCGGAGGGCTTGACAAGGCATCTCTGCATGCATAAATCCCAAAAATAGAAATGACTGACATGCCTGCCAATGGTCCAAAAAACCAAATCCAGGGATGCAATGTTAGCGAAAACTCAAAAACTGTTAGTGATAGTAATGTAATTACAGCCTCAGCTCCAAAAGCACCAAGAAATCCAGACACGAGTCCTAAAATTACAAACTCTATTAGCTGTACTAAAATAATTTTATTTCGATTACAGCCAAAAGTTCTCAAAACTGCAGCCTCGCGCTTCCTATCATTTACAGATAAATGCACCGAGGCGATGAGTACTAGAATCCCACAAAATAGGATGAGAATAGTCATCGCCTCTAACGCCTTTGTAATTTGACTAATTGTTTTTTTAACGCGATCAAATATTTTATCTAGCTCTATAATCTGAATGGTAGGATATGCTTGAAGAATCTCACTTATCAATACCTTCTCGTCTGTGGGGATGAACATACTCGTCATGGATGTTTTTGGATAATCCTGCAAAGTTCCCTCCGGGAACAAGAAATAAAAATTTGGAGTCATTTTGTTCCAATCTAATATTCTAGTGTTAACCACTTCCGAATAAAAAACTAATCCCCCAATACTAAAGGTGATCGTATCGCCAAGCTTTAGACCAAGCTCTTTTGCAAGATCATGCTCAACAGACACAGGTGAGATTACCTCTTCACCATCTTTTTGTTGAAAATCACCACTTTGCCAATCTGATTCCCACCAAAGCCCTTTGGATATTTTATTACCTTCGGGTATTGCCGCACTCCAACTTAGATTTAATTCTCTATTGAATGATTCATGACTTTCTTTCTGATCATTTGTAATTATTTTCCTATTAATCTCTATAATTCTTCCTCTAGTCATCGAATACCATCCAGCACTTATGATATTTTCATCCTTAATAAGATTTTCAATCCCTTTAACCTGGTCTTTTGATACATTTATCAGAAAATGATTAGGTAATTCATCATCAATTTGCAGTTTCCACTCGTCTAGAAGTGAATTCCTCGTTATTGCTAAAACTAAAAATAAAAAAATCGCAGTAGAGAAACCAATAAGTTGGATCAAGTTTTGTCTTCGTCGACGCCACAAATTGCTTAATCCTATTCGCCAGATTCCACCAAATAATGATCCTAATAATGAAGCACCCTTGAAAAGCAAACCACCAGTTAAGGCTGATAAAAGAGAAATCAAAGATATTCCTATAATCATAGCTATCGTTATGCTTATATTTTCACTATAAAATGTAAGTAGAAAAGTTATAACCAACAGACCAACCAAAATTCGTAATCGGGAGTTAAGAGAATAGTTTTCAACGTTACCCTTTAATATTGAAATTGGAGCTTGCTTAGGGAGGTGCCAAAGCGCAGGTAATACAAAACCCAACACACATGTCAACCCCGTTACTAATGCTATGAGAAAACTTTTATAAGTTGGTGCTGGTAAAAACAGAGGCAACCATTCCCTCGCGATATCAATCAATATTAAATGAAATAAAAATCCCAAACCGATACCAAGAATTGATCCCATAAATCCAAGCAAAAAGCTTTGATTTAAATAGAGTTCTCTGACTTGACTTTCATTCATTCCCCAAGTTTTCAAAAGTGCAACTTGAGTTTTCTGCTTTTCCGCAAAAAGGTAGCTGGCCAAGGCAAGTGCCACAGAAGCCAAGACAACGCCAATACTGCCTGCCAAAAGTAGGAATATTCTTCCCCGTTCTATTGTTGATGATACATTTTCTTGTGCCTCTTCCGGAGAAATCAAACGGTCATGAGGACCTATTTCCTTCGAAACCCAATTAATATAATTGCTTACGGTAGTTTCGTTATCTGATGAAACTAGCAAATTATAAGTAACACGACTGCCTGGTTGGACAATTTTGGTAGAATCTATGTCTGAAAAATTCATTAAAATCTTAGAGCCTAAAATAGAAAATGATGAACCTTCAGGTTCTTCGATTAAAATGTTCGATACTTCAAACTCGGCATCTCCAATTTCAATCTGAGAGCCAATGTTCACATCGAGGATCGTCAATAACCTTGAATCAACCCATACCTCACCGATTTTTGGGCCAAACTTTATCTCTTGAATTTGTGAATAATCAACCGTGAACGGTATTTGAGATACTAGTATATTTCCTCTCAAAGGATAGTTAGGTTGAACTGCTTTGATATACGCCAAGTGCATCCTTTCTTCACGAAAGACGACAGATGCAAAAGATGCAGTTCTACTCGCATCTAATCCCATCTCGTTTGCAACATCGGTCCATTGCGGAGGAATAGCTTTACTGCTTCTTATAACATAATCACTGCCCAATAAATCCTTAGACTCATTTATGATAGCTCTTTCAATTCTCTCCGCAAAAATTGAAACCGCCGCTACCACCGCTACAGATAGACATAACGACCATAATATCGTGTTTAATTCGCCTGCTCGGAGTGCTCTGATTAAAACTCTAGATGAAATATTCATTCGGCCCTTCAACTAATCTTGGATTTATATCGATTTGCCAGACCTTAAATTTATTGTTCGATCACACTTATTCGCGAGCTGGAGATCATGAGTAACTAAAATGAGAGTTGTTTTCTCCCGTTCATTTAATTCGAACAATAAATTTGATAACTTGGATCCGGTTTGTTGATCTAAATTACCTGTCGGTTCATCAGCGAATAATATCTTAGGTTTACATGCGAAAGCTCTCGCAACTGCAACTCTTTGTTGCTCTCCTCCAGATAACTGCTGAGGATAGTGTAATGACCTCGCCTCCAAGCCAACCATTTTTAAGTAATTTATAGCCATGCAGGAGGCATTAGAGTCTCCTTTAAGCTCCATTGGTAGTGAGACATTTTCGATGGCAGTAAGACCTGGTAATAAATGAAAGGATTGAAATACAAAACCTACATATTCTGATCTATGTTTGGCTCGATCCTCTTCAGTCATAGATACTATATCTTTATCATTAATAATGACGCTCCCAGAGGTCGGCGTGTCAAGTCCTGCTAAAATGCCGAGAAGCGTTGATTTGCCAGATCCTGATGGGCCAACGATAGCAAGGCTCTCCGACTTTAAAAGAACTAAATTAATATCAGATAAAATGTTAAGTTGCCCTTCTGGGGATGGAACCGCTTTACATAAGTTGGAAACAGAGATCATAGAAATTCCAGAATGTTGAACTAATTATGGCGATTGAAATCATGCAAATAAATGCGTATTTTAGACGGTTTTATTTATTAGGAAAATCATTTGCTAAAATTTAGGTCATTATCTGCCTGCTTTTTATTACTAACCTCTCTCTCTCATGGATCAACGATATTGATTTTAGGGGATAGTTTTAGTGCAGGGTATGGCATGAGGATAGATCAAGGTTGGGTAAAACTTTTATCCGAAGACATAAGTCCAAAATATGAAATATTCAATGCAAGTATCAGCGGTGATACGACCCAAGGTGGAGTATCCAGATTACCAAAACTTCTAAGTTCAGTCTCTCCAGATTACGTGATTATAGAACTTGGAGGAAATGACGGACTAAGAGGTCAGCCTTTGAGCTCCATGAGAGAAAACATTGAGAGAATGATTAAACTTTGTATTGATGAAGAAATTACCCCGATTCTTTTTAAAATGCGTATTCCACCAAATTACGGAAAACGATACTCAAGCGCATTTGAAAAAGTATATTCTGATATTATTTCAAAATTAAATGTCCACTCTATTTCTTTCGAATTCGAGCTACTCTTGACAGAACCTGGAATGATTCAATCTGACGGGATGCATCCAACGTCAAAAGCACAAGATTTCATTAAGAATGCAGTAAAGAAATCTTTAAAAGATTTAATCCATGATCTGTAGTTTGTTATTGAACTCATTTGTTAATTAATTATTTTTAAAAAGCTTAGCTTGCGATGTCAATCCACCTACTAGTATTAGTAAACACCCTAAAACTTCGAAAGCAGTTAAATATTGATTTAAAATAAACCAACCACCAACCGAGGCAAATATAGCCTCCATACTCAATAATAGCGCTGAGTGTGCCGGAGGTGCTTTTCTTTGCGCTAGGACTTGAAGTGAAAAACCAATACAAGAAGATACTATTGCCACAAACAATAAAGAGTAAAGGGCTCCGGATAGCTCAGAAAAACTCCATGTCTCAAAGATGATCATCAGAATACCGCTCATAATCGTGACGGTGGTAAACTGGATAGTCATAACTCTAATAACAGAAATTCTTTTGGCAATTCGACTTATGATCAATACATGTACAGCCCATAGAATTGAACTTATAAACATCAATATATCACCTAATAAAAATTCTTCAGGGCTAATGTTAGATAATAGATAAAAACCAACTAACGCAATACTTACGCCAAACCAAGTAAATAAATCTGTCTTAATAGAGATAAATAATCCAAGTATAGGGACAAATATTATATAGAGACTGGTCACGAATCCTGCTCTAGCAACAGTCGTATATTGGAGACCTATTTGTTGCAATATCATTCCAATTACCATGATTAATCCAAGTAATATAGCGTAATGATCATTGGAACTATCTCTTAATTTTTTTGATTTAGTCGCAGATAACTTAAACAATAAAATGAACACGCTACTTGAAATAAAAAAACGAAAGAAGACAAAAGTAATTGGTCCAACAAACTCTAATCCAATTCTCTGAAAGACGAATGCAAAGCCCCAGATAAAGGCAGTCATCAGCAAGAAAAAGTCTGCTTTTATAATCTCTTTATTTTTCATTCTTGAATAGTTTTATATAAGGGTTTTTGAAATTTTATAAGCAGTTGCAACGACTCAAAATTCCTATAATTATTGATATCGAGTTCATAGACGCAATAAATGTCCTCAAAATCTCTCTGTTTCCATTGATCGATATCTGCATTGAAGTGAATAGCTGTGAATTTTAAATCGGGCGAATTCATTGGAGCCAGCACGAATTTGAGATGTTTATTCATTAATATTTTGTCTTCAATAATTTTAAAAGGTCCTTCAAAACTAGGGCGTGGAAAACCTTCTCCCCATGGTTCTGCATCTCTCAATGATCTTGCCATATCAAGATTCATATTTTTGCTGCTCAAAACTCCATCGGTAATATATTTTTGTTCGAGAATTTCAATATGAAATGAATTATTGAAGTATTTAATAATTAAATCGCGAAAAGCTTTGAACGAATTTCTTTTGATTGTGAGACCAGCCGCTTTGGCATGACCGCCAAATTTTAATATTAAATTGGGATTTAAGGACGACAACGCCTGTATAGCGTCTCTTGCATGAAATCCATCGATGGAGCGAGCGGAACCTTTTATTTCGCCTGACTTCGATTGTGCGAAGGCGAAAACTGGTCTATCGAAGTTATCCTTTACCCTTGAAGCAATTAATCCAACAATACCCTCATGCCAATCCTCTTTAAACAAACAGATAACCGGAGGCAAATCAGATTCTTGATTTTTAATTAATTTGTCAACTTCCGAATTGGCTTCATTTTGCATCGTTTGTTGTATGTTTTTTCTCTTAATATTTAGTTGCTCCAACTGTTCAGCTATATCTCGCGATTTCTTTGGATCCTCAGAAATAAGACACTTTATTCCTATAGACATATCGTCTAATCTTCCTGCTGCATTCAGATATGGTGCGATCCGATAGCCTATATCCTGAGCGGAAAAATATTTCCTATCTAATCTACAAATATCAACTAATGCCTTAAGTCCTTGTCTGCAGTGATTGTTTTGAATTCGCTTAATACCCTGATGCACCAGTGTCCTGTTAACTCTATCCAAAGGAACAAGATCAGAAATTGTTCCTACAGCAACAAGGTCAAGATAGTTAGCTAAATTAGGCTCTTTCATATTTTCATTTACAAACCAATTCTGATCTCTCAAATATTTCCTAAAAGCAACAAGAAAAAAAAATACTACTCCAACACCGGCGAGATTTTTTGCTGGAAAAGGGCAATCTTTTTGATTTGGATTTATCAGCGCAACAGCATTAGGTAAAATTTCTGGGGAGATATGATGATCTGTAATAATACAGTCGATGCCGTGTTTGTTGGCCAAATTGACGCCATCCACGCTTGATATACCATTATCAACAGTAACAATTAGATTTGGTTTAGATTCAACAGCGACGGCCACGATTTCTTTACTCAACCCATATCCAAACTCAAAGCGATTGGGTACAAGGTAATTTATTTTTTTAAACCCGAATTCCGATAATACTAGAAACATTAAAGCTGTGCTTGATGCGCCATCTGAATCAAAATCACCAACTATAAGAAGAGATTCATTATCCATCAGAGCTCGAAATAGTCTATTGATAGCCTTATCTATATCTTTAAGTGATCTAGGATCCGGTAGCCTGCTCAAATTTTTATTAAGGTCGTCAGTTTTTCTGATTCCGCGGGATATAAGAATACGTTCAAGGACATCATTATGTAACTTCAGCGTGCCAATTAGACTTGAATCGAGATCCCTCTGCCTTATTCTCATCTATTCTTCATATCTTAGAATTGCAATCGAAGCCTTAACCATTCAGTGATAAGATTATTGGTCTCCTCAGGCCGCTCTTGCTGAATCCAGTGTCCACAGTCTAGCGTTCGAATCTCGAGATTTTTAACAGATTTTGCCATATCAACTTGTGGCACCATATCGTACTTACCATATATCATTAATGTCGGAGTTTCGATTACCTGATTTAGACCCTCAGACAGCCGCCAGTTCCTACTTATATTACGATACCAATTACATGGAGCTTCGAATCCCCCGTTGGAAAAAGCCTCAACAAACACGTCTAGGTCTTTCTCACTCATCGCTAACTTCCCAAGACCGTAATCAGAATCAGCTGACTTAATTATTTTATAATTTGAATTCTTACTTCTTTCAGATAACCAATGATCGGTTCTAAATAGATTTGTTAAAACTCTGCGGGGATTTTCGTTAAATGATTTTGCTGCAACATTTGGTTGATTATTAAAATGAACAATATAAAAATCTTCACCAAGCACATTTTCCCAAAACTTTATTGGATCAGTCTTTTCTCTCTGTCTAAAAGGCACTGATAAATTTATAAGTCCTAGAACCCTTTCTTTATGCAAGAGAGCATAATACCAAAGTAACCAAGCTCCCCAATCATGCCCCATAAAAAAAGCGCTACGAATACGGTAGTAATCCAAGAGACCATTTAAATCATCTGATAAGTTAATGACATCATAAGAGGATACTTCGTTGGGCTTGCTAGAATTCCCATAACCTCTCAGATTTGGAACGATGCAATGAAAACCTAGTTCGACAAGCGTTTGGATTTGAAAACGCCAGCTGAAGGCCAGCTCGGGCCATCCATGACATAAAATAATGGGTACTCCGCCTTTGCCAGCCTCAAAAACCTCAAGTTCTATTCCATTTGTAGGTACAATTTTGGAGGTGCAAATCTCAAAAAAATTCATCGTGATTTTTATTTAAGCCTAATATTCCTGGCTAAAGGTAGCCTGCCTGTTTACCGATGTACCAACTTACAAAGCCCAAAATAGCAACTACAACCCAAACCAATACAAGAAGTCTTAAAGGCCTAAAGGGGGATCTCTCCACGCTATTAAAGCCGGATGTAAGATAAGAATTTACCCGTTCTTGGTCTTCCTCAGTTAATTTCTTTTCTTCAAACATTAAAATATCCTCTGTCGCATTACGGATTTAACTACAGTCAGGATGCTAATGAAAAATTTTCTGTAAAATAAAATTTTCCACCTCTAGCTGACTATTGTTCAAAATTGAGAAATATTCTGTATTTTTAAGAATAAATCGGAGATTTGTCGGTAATTCGGGTCTTTCCAAGAGAGTGTGATTTGATATCTCTGGAAATTTTGAGGGATGAGCAGTTGCCAAAGTTACAATTGGATAATCGCATGACTTTAGGTATTCAAGTGATGCGGACATCCCAATTGCGGTGTGCGGATCAAGCATATAATTAAAATCTTTAAAGTATGCCTTGATCGTCTCTACGATTTCATCATCACTAGATCTATAACTCCAGAAATTCTCTCGTATACTCGACAGTGCATGATTAGTGAGCACTATTGGTGCTGTTGACACTCGTGACATCATATCTCTTATAAGATTCGCATCCCTTGCATAAGCATCAAACAATAATCTCTCAAAATTACTAGAGATCATGATATCCATGCTAGGCGCTAAGCTTACATCGACTTTTTTGGGCGAGTGATCATTATTATTAATACATCTGTGCAGGATATCATTGCTATTGGTAGCCACTAACAATTTTTTGACCGGTAACCCCATTTTTAGCGCCAAATATCCCGCAAAAACGTCACCAAAATTTCCGGTTGGAACCGAATAAACAATACCGTCTTTTGGACAACCTACACGCAGATATGACCAAAAATAGTAAACAATTTGCGCCAATATTCTCGCGAAATTAATTGAATTCACAGCTATTAAACGATGCTCACCCTTCAAAAATGACTGATTAGAAAACGCCCTTTTAACAATTGATTGGCAATCATCAAAATTGCCATTTATTGCAATATTATGGACATTTTTCTTTTTGATTGTCGTCATCTGACGCCTTTGGACCTCTGAGACACGATTGTGAGGATGTAAAATAAAGATATCTATATTCTGACAATCTTGGCACCCCTCAATCGCCGCGGATCCGGTATCACCAGAGGTAGCCCCAAGTACTACAAGTTTTTCTTTTCTTGATTCAACCATATGATCCAGGAGGTTACCCAGAAACTGTAAAGCAAAATCTTTGAATGCGAGCGTTGGACCATGAAAAAGTTCCAGAATCCAGCTATTGTTTTGAAACTCTAGCATGGGAGCTATTTCTGAGTTTCTAAATCCCGCATAAGACTTTTTGACGATTTCTTTCAGAGATTTTCTTGAAATTTCGGTCTCAACAAATGGATACATAATGTTTACAGCAAGATCCTCATAACTCAATTCAGACCATGAGGAGATTGTATCAATAGAAAAATCAGGGAGTTCTTCTGGAACGTACAAGCCACCGTCTGGAGCCAGTCCAGTTAGCACTGCGTCTTCAAAAGTACAGGATTCTGAAATCCCACGTGTACTAATAAATCTCACAATAGGTAGCTCCAAATAATAAGTTATGAGTAATCACTGGTCTAAGTTTTCAACACGAATTAATACAATATCATCGAGCACATTTTCGAGCTTCTTTATTTTTTTTAATACGGGATCAAGTGCACTGTATTTAATTTTGTTTGTTTGTATAACGACATTTACATGATCAATTTTGCTGGCATGATCTCTCTGGATTATTGACTCGATACTCACACTTGCCTCGGCCATTGTCGTCGTTAGTTCTGATAGGACACCTGCTTTATCTCGCGCAATAAAACGAATATAAAATCCGCAATCGATGTCCTCAATATTAATAATATCCTTTCGTTTGAGTCTATCAATTGGATATCCCAAACTGGAAAAGCAGGGAGACTCGGGCGCTTTTGCAACATCGATAATATCTGCAATGACAGATGATGCCGTAGCTTTGCTCCCTGCCCCAGGACCATAGAAAAGGGTTGTATCAGCTGCATCCGAGTTAACCATTACGGCATTAGATACTCCATTGACATGCGCAAGAAGAGATGAATATGGGATTAAAGCAGGATGAACTCGAGCTTCTAGGCTGCCGTTTGTCTCCCGACAAATACCAATATGTTTGACGGTGAAGCCCAATTCTTTTGCAAAAGTTATATCCTCCAATAAGATATTGGTTACTCCCTCCACGAAGAACTCTGAAACACTCAATGGTATTCCGAAACTAAGTGATGCGAGGATTGCAAGCTTCTGTGCAGCATCAACACCCTCTACATCAAATGTTGGATCTGCCTCGGCGTAACCTTTACTCTGCGCCTCAGTCAAAACGACTCCAAAAGCTGTTTTCTTGATGGACATTTCAGATAAAATAAAGTTGGTAGTCCCATTAATTATGCCTGCCAACCAGTTAATCTTGTTGGCAACCAGTCCTTCTCTAATACTTTTTAAAACGGGAATCCCGCCTCCTACTGATGCTTCAAAAGCAACATTTACATTGGCATTCCTTGCTGCCTCTAAAATAATGGATCCAGACTCAGCAATCAGCGCCTTATTAGCTGTTACGACGTGTTTTTTATTTGATATTGCGAGCATAACAAGCTCAAAGGCTACATCCGTTCCACCGATTAACTCTACAACCAAATCAACGTTGGGATCCTTAGCTACTTGAAAAACATCTTTAGAATACTGAACATCGCCGACATCACATTTATGATTATCACTTCTAGTAGCAATATGAACGATATTGATCTCACATAATGACTTTTCAAACATGATCCTAGAATTACTTGATAGGACATCAAAAACGCCAGAACCTACGGTCCCAAGACCACATAATCCAATATTCAGTTCTTTCATCGTTTAATTCTCGTTATTGAGGAGTGAAAATTCGATTCAAACAAATTTATAAACATAAATCCATTTATGAATGAGAATTGTCTATTTTATTTCTAACTTGATAGACCTAATATCTTTGCTATTGCCTCAGCTGTGCGATATCCCGGAACAAGAGTTCCATCATCTAGAACAATTGCTGGCGTCCCGTTTATCCTGAGCGTTTGTCCAAGTTGATATTGCTCTGCAACTGGATTGTTATCACATTCACGAATTTGTTTGTCTAAACCGTTCTTGTATTCAGTCAGTGCAGTTAGAGGATTACCGGCACACCAAGCAGTTACTGCTTTCTGATATGACTTGGAGCCAACACCCGCTCTAGGAAATGCAAGATATCTAACTTCTATACCAAGTTTATTAAGACTTGGAACTTCTTTATGCAGTTTCCTGCAGAATCCGCAATCAATATCTGTAAAAACGTTTATTGTTGCCTTTTTTTGACCTTGGGCTTCAAAAACTATTAAATCTTCTAGATCTAATCCAGTGATTGCTTGCTTTCGAGCATCATTCAGTTTGAATTCTTTGACATTTGAAAAATCCCCTTCCCCTACAAGATATACATCCCCGTCAAATAAGAATTTTCCATCATTTGATACATAAAAATTTGGATCGTCACCGATTTGCAACTCCACAAATCCAGGTATCTCTGATGGCCCTATTATTTTATATTCTAGATCCGCTCTAGCAGCTTTCAATCTATCCATTAGATCGACATCGCTAGCTGGAGCAGAGCAACTCAACAATAAAACACAGGTAAAAACGTATTGAATTCTTAAAACACTATTTAACATAACTATGACCTGAGAGAATCAGAAGTTACGACACTCGAAATTATCCACCATAAAAAGTAATGAAAACTACCTTAAATTGCGTCTGCGCCTGTTTCACCAGTCCTGATTCTTATTACTTCTTCCAATGATGAGATAAATATCTTGCCATCCCCGATTTTGCCAGTAGATGCAGATTTGATTATAACCTCAACCACATTCTCTTCCATTTCAGATGGCACAGCTATCTCAAGTTTTACTTTCGGTAGGAAATCGACTACGTATTCAGCACCTCTATAGAGCTCGGTATGTCCCTTTTGTCGTCCGAAACCTTTAACTTCAGTCACCGTCATACCTTGTATGCCAATCTCTGCAAGAGCTTCTCTTACGTCGTCTAATTTGAAAGGTTTTATTACTGCTGTTATTAACTTCATAAGTGTAAATCCTAATTACGGCCTCGTATGATACTCTTTATTGCTCAAAAAATCAGTAAGTAACAACCATAACATCCTAAAATCTAGATAAAAAAAATCCGGGGCTAGGCCCCGGATAAAGATCGTGCGAAGGGGTCGCCAATTATTTTGCTGTGAACTCTGGATATGCATCCATTCCCGTTTCTGAAGCATCAACTCCATTTGCTTCTTCCTCAGGGGAGACTCTAATACCCATGGTCATCTTTAGAGCCATCCATACAGCGTAGCTTGTTGCAAAAACCCATACAAAGATGGTAAGAGCACCTATAATCTGTCCCGAGAAAGTTGCACCATCGTTTGTAAGTGGAACAAGAAGTAACCCAAGGATTCCCACGGTCCCATGTACTGAAATTGCTCCAACTGGGTCATCGATTTTCATCTTGTCTAAGAAAATAATACTGAAGACCACTAATGCTCCACCAGCTGCGCCAAATAACGTTGCTAAGAGGGGTGTTGGAGTCGATGGCTCTGCAGTAATAGCCACAAGTCCAGCGAGTGCTCCATTTAATGCCATTGTTAAATCTGCTTTTCCAAACATTAGCTTTGCCACAAGAAGGGCTGCAATCAACCCACCACTGGCCGCTGCATTAGTATTCATAAATACAACCGCGACAGCGTTTGCACTCTCAACTGTTGCAGTCGCTAAAACAGATCCACCGTTGAAGCCAAACCATCCTAGCCAAAGAACGAACGTACCAAGAGTTGCGAGAGGCAAGCTGCTACCCGGTATCGCATTAACTGATCCATCCTCACCGTACTTGCCGGTCCTTGCTCCAAGTAACATAACCCCGGCAAGCGCCGCAGATGCTCCCGCTAAGTGAACAATCCCTGATCCAGCAAAGTCGGAAAATCCAAGATCTCCCAATGTGTACATACCAAAGACATCCATGCCACCCCAGGTCCAGGAACCTTCTTTCGGGTATATGAAGCCTGTTAAAACTACCGCGAAAACCAAGAAAGACCAAAGCTTAATTCTTTCAGCTACAGATCCAGAAATGATCGACATTGCAGTTGCGACAAAGACGACCTGGAAATAAAAGTCTGCAGATGGTGCATATGTTGCTGGCTCTTCCATGCCAGTTGCTCCGTCGCCAGTAATGCCGCTTAAAAACCAAGCGAAGTCACCGCCACCGTACATTATGCTGTAACCACAAACCATGTACATGGTGCACGCGATTGAAAAAAGTGCAACGTTTTTGGTTAGTATAACTGTTGTATTTTTTGCTCTGACCAAACCTGCTTCCAGCATTGTGAATCCTGCGGCCATCCACATGACTAACGCACCACAAATCAGGAAGTAGAAGGTATCAAGAGCATAGCTTAATTGAAAAATTCCATCCATTATAAAATCCTCTTTAAAAAATAATTTTTAACTGCAAATCAAATTGCCATCGAACCGATTTCACCTGTTCTCACCCGAGCTGCATCAGACAAACTGGTCACGAAAACTTTTCCGTCACCAATTTTGCCAGTTGAAGCAGCTTGAGTGATAACTTCCAGAGCCGAGTCTAAAATCTCGTCACTCAATGCAACTTCTATCTTAACCTTGGGCATGAAATCAACTGTGTATTCAGTTCCACGATATAGTTCAACATGGCCTTTTTGGCGCCCGTATCCCTTCACTTCCGTCACAGTTGCTCCGGATATACCGATATCACCCAGAGCCTCTCTGACATCGTCCAATTTAAATGGCTTTATAATCGCAGTAATTAACTTCATTCAACATCTACAAAATTTAAAGTGACTTAGAGATTGTCACAGCAAATTCAGTATCCGCATCCAGCGCTCCACTACCATTTGAGTTGATAAGAGAAAAATCTATTCCCAAACCAGCTGCCGAGGTGCTGAGTGTAACCGAGTAGTCAGCAATCGTGTCTTCGAAGACAGCATCATATGCCTCATCATCATCTGCTGAAATCGTCCCGTAATGCAGGCCTATGCTCATGTTTTCAGCAATGTCAAAACCATAATCTATGTAGAGGTAAGTCGTCTCACCAGTTGATGCAAAGTAATCATCTGAGTAAGCCATTCCAACTGTGGCATCACCAAATGAAACGCTTCCATAAAACTCGTTAAAGTCATTAGATGTATCACCTGGATATCCATACATCAAATATCCCACATCAAAAGAAACAGCATCTGTAATACTGCCGCCGTACCCAATGTAATAATCAAGCTCAGGCCCATTACTGAAGTCGATGCTAGACGCCCACGTTCCTATGTATAGACCACTGTCAAAATTTACATCAAAACCTCCAGAAAGTGCAGCACCACCAGACTGGTCGACACCCCTAAAGAAATACTCTGATCCAAGCGCAACATTTCCAGAAACTTCAGCTGTCATAGCCGCTGATGCTGTCATTAAGGTGGCTGCACAAATTGTTGTTTTAATAAACTTCATGTTTAACTCCCAAGGTTAGCAATTTAAATTAGTCATGGCCGGAAAATAATCTGACCTACCTTTGGTTTTGCATATACCATGCCAAAGCAACACAAAAAAAAATAACAACAATTTCAATACTTTACTTAATCAGGAATTGATCTTAAAATTTTTAATGCTCTAATATGGTGCGACTAGTTGACCCTCTCTTTTTTTTTGCACCATAAGAGAATCCAAAGTTTTGTTTATTTAAATCCTTGCTTATTTCTGTACAATTCTCTTAGAAATTTAAAACGGAGAATTAGGTTGGATAAAGAAAAATTTATTAGTGCTTTGCAAGATAACTTTGGTGAGACTTTTAACAATGCAAAACTTTTTAGCGGTGAAATAAAAGACTTAATTCGGTCGTCTGCTTTGAACACGCTTGATAATCTCGACATTGTTTCAAGAGAAGAATTTGACGCTCAGAAGGCGGTTCTAAATAGAGCTGAACAAAAATTAGAACAACTGCAAGATCAATTAAAAAAACTCCAAGACACAATTAAAAATATTTGAGGATAGGAACATCGAATGAAAAACTCAAACCTTGTGTATTCGACAGATGTAGGTCGTATCGGGAGCAAAGAATCGAGTTTATCAACCAATGCCCAATCCACTAGTATCATTGCTTTAAAATTAGATACAAAAGCCAGGAAGGGAAAAGTTGTAACGATCGCATCAGGATTCAATTTATCTCAAATAGAAATTAAATCTGTCATGAGACAACTCAAGAAAAAATGCTCAACGGGCGGAACCGTCAAAAACAATTCAATTGAACTTCAAGGGAATTTTATTAAGTCAGTAAAATCAGAATTAACACGCCAGAACTTTAACGTTAAAATAATAAATTGAGTTCTTATGAAAAAATCAAAACCCTATGGCGTTTGGCCATCCGAAATCGACGCCAACTCCGCATCAAGGGCATTAACTGAACTCAACTACTTACAGTCGTTTGATGGGGTTCTATTTTGGACTGAAAATCGAGCTCAGGAAAATGGTCGATCTGTAATTGTTTGTCAAGATAAGCACGGGAATGTGTCTGATGTATTGCCTGCGCCGTTCAGTCATGGTTCTAAAGTCCATGAGTATGGCGGTATCGCCTACACAGTCTTCGACAGGTCTCTTTATTTTGTAAATGCTAAAGATCAAAGAATATACTCCATCGATTTGTCGAAGGATGGTCTTTCTCCTTCTCCTTTAACACCCAAAAATTCTCTCAGGTATGCAGATCTAATTTTCGACTCTCGACACAAAAGAATCATTGCTATTTGTGAGGATCACTCAGACGCAAGATCTATTAAAAATTATATTGTTAGCATTCAGATAACCGGTGGATTATCTGAAATAACTACTTTAATTTCTGGCTCAGACTTTTATGCTTATCCTCGCCTCAACTCGGATAATTCTGATCTATGTTGGATTCAATGGAATCATCCAAATATGCCTTGGGATCACACTGAGTTGTGGACTGCCTCCAACGAAAAAATTGGAATTACAAATAAAAAATGTATTGTTAAAGATAAGTCAGAGCAATCAATCACACAACCGTGTTGGTCTTCAAAAAATGAGATTTTCTATATCTCAGATAGCTCTGGTTGGTGGAATATTTATCGAGAAAATAATAATTCAATTCAGCAGACTATGAAATCAAATCACGATTATGCAGAACCATTTTGGCAGTTTGGGACTGCAAATTACTGTGTTCTAGATAATGGTGATATTTGTTTCTTTAGATCCAATGATGGAAATTGGGAATTTGGATTTGCATCATCTGACTCGTCGAGTATTAAAGTTGAGCAGACTGACTACACTTCCTATAAATGTATTTGCAAGCATCGAAATGGAATTTATGCAATAGCAAGCGGACCTTTGAAGCCCCAAGAAATTGTTAGCTTCGATTCAGATCTAAATTTTCGCACAAGATATAAACCAGATATCATTAAATTTAATATCAATGATATCTCCATAGGTGAATCAAATTATTACCCATCCGCAAATGGAGAATTAGTTCACGCTTTTTATTACTCTCCAAAAAACAGTCAATATATAGATAATTCCTACGAATTACCGCCCACCATATTCCTCTGCCACGGTGGTCCAACGAGTGCAACAAATAGAAGTTTAAATTTTAAAATTCAATTTTGGACAAACAGGGGTTTTGCTGTTTTAGATATCAATTACCGAGGCAGCTCAGGCTTTGGTAGAGAATATAGAGCGAGGTTAAAAAATAACTGGGGTATCTTTGATATACAAGACATTTATCATGCCGCAAAATACTTTTCCAGCAAAAGTAAAATTGATAAGTCTCGATGTATTATTAGAGGCAGTAGCGCTGGGGGTTTCACTGTTCTGTCTGCCCTGACAAAACTAGATATTTTTAAAACTGGCGCTTGTCTTTACGGAATTGGTGATCTTGAAAAACTTGCCGATGATACTCACAAATTTGAATCCAATTATTTAGATAGCTTAATTGGAAATCGCATCGATAAATCTGAAGAGTACAAAGAAAGATCTCCAATAAATCATATTAATAACTTAAATTGTCCAGTCATCTTCTTCCAGGGTTTAGAAGATATGGTAGTTCCACCAAATCAAAGTCAATTAATGGTAGACAAACTCGTACAAAAAAAAATAAAAGTAGAATATGTCACTTTTGACGACGAAGGACATGGATTTAAAAAAGCTAAAAACATAGCTCATGCCTTGTATAGGGAACTTAGTTTTTATCTTGATGTTCTTTATCTAGATGTTTAGCGAAATTATAAATGAGATGAAAAGCTCCAAGCTTAAAAAAAAATATATAACCTCAGAGGGCGCAATTAAGTTAAAAAAAGAGCTCACTTTCTTATGGTCAACTGAGCGTCCCAAAATAGTTGATGCTGTTCATGAAGCAGCTAAAAATGGGGATCGCTCTGAGAATGGAGATTATATTTATGGTAAGAGAAAACTCAGGGAGATTGACAGAAGGTTAAAATACCTTACAAATCAACTTTCGGTTGTAAACATAGTTAGAGATAAACCAAATGATGTGAATTGCATTTATTTTTCAGCTTTTGTAGAGCTCGAAAATTTAAATAATAAAAAAACTTTTGTTTGCAGATTAGTAGGAATTGACGAGACTAATATTGCAGAAAACTGGATAAATGTTGACTCTCCTCTAGGGAAAAGTCTGATTGGGAGGTCGTGTTCTGATGTTGTAAAAATCAAAACAAAAATCGCCGAGACAGAATACAAAGTTATTAATTTCTGGTACTAAGGCGACAGCCTACTGATTATCCAACAATTATCTCGTTTGGTGTAACGAAATCTATCATGCAATCTTCGTTCACCGCCCTGCCAAAATTCAAATTCATCTGGAATAATACGTATTCCTCCCCAAAAATCAGGTACGTCAATTTCCCGATCAGTAAATCTCTTCTCAAATTCGTCAAATCTTTTCTCTAAAATCTTTTTGGAGCCAATTTTTGAACTCTGTTCCGATGCCCATGCCGAAATTTGACTCATTCGTGGCCGACTTTTAAAGTATTTAATTACCTCATGTCTCTCAATTAATTCAGTATAGCCATTTATATGGACTTGACGATCTAGTTGAAACCAGGGAAAAAGAGCGCTCACATGAGTATTTTTTTTTATATCAAGAAATTTTTTACTATTTAAATTAGTAAAAAACACAATACCCTTTTGATTAAATCCTTTCATTAAGACTGATCTCTGACTTTTCTGACCACGTTCATCAGATGTTGCCAAGACCATAGCTGTTGGATCTGTAAGAGAGGAATTTTTAGCATCATTAACCCATCCACTAAACTGTGTAAATGGATCAGCATTTAGTTTACTTCTTTTAAGAACAGAGCGCTTATATTCCCTCCGCTCATTTTGCAACTCTTCCATTACTACTCCGTATAAAAATTACATTTTCCCAAGACTATGTCCACCATCGACTGGAATAGAGATCCCATTCACATATGACCCTGCATTACTCGCCAAAAGTAAAAATGGAGCTGTAATCTCATCCATATTTCCAATTCGCTTGGGCACTAAGGAGCTCAAATACTTAGAGAACTTAGGATTAGTGAAATAATTTTCAGTCATTTCAGTGAAAAAAAACCCCGGGCACAAAGCATTCACTCTTATCTTGTGCTCACTCCATTCAAGCGCTAAGGCCTTGGTCAACTGAATAACCGCTGCTTTCGATGCAGCATAACTAGCCCGATCCATTGCGACTCTCAAGCCCTGTATTGATGATGTGTTCACAATTGAGCCGTTAACTTTCTTAAGGATCATGCGCCTTGCAGCTTCCGTAGACACAAGCCAAACTCCTTTTAAATTAGTGTCGACCACTTTATCCCAGCTCTCCTCATCAACTGACAGTGCCTTCTCTGGTTTTGCCACTCCCGCATTGTTAGATACGATATCCACAACTCCATAAGCATTCTCTGCCTCATCAAAGCACCATTTAATCGAATTATTGTCAGTAACATCTAGAGGTATACTTATCGCCTCACCCCCTTTTTTCCTGATCTCTGAAGCCACATTTTTGATTTTATCTTCCCGTCGACCGGTAACAACTACTTTTGCACCTCTCTCTGCTAAAATTTTACAAAAATGGGCGCCCAAGCCACTCGATGCTCCTGTTACCAGTGCTGCTTTCCCTTCTAAATTAAACTCGGTATTCAACATAGACACAATACACACCTCATCCATAGGTAATAAGATCTCGATTCGCTTTGGACTGCAAATGAGAAATACTATTAAATCCAGATAGATTTATTTTTTGTTTGTTAAAAAAGAAGTGAGAAACTCCAGTATTTAAATACTGTAAATTTAAATCAAAAACTTTACTGTTAGGTATACCTAAAACTAGTCCAACTAGTGCGCTTATTGATCCGCCAGACGCAATTACTAAAACTTTCGATCCTGTCTCTGAGTTGCTCATAATTTTGTTTAGTGAGTCCTTTACACGAAACTGAAAATCGTTCCATGACTCTGGAACTTCAGGAATTTGATTGTCAACCCAGGCTGACAAAATTTGTCTTAACAAACGGTAATAATTTTTTTTGTTCGAAGTATCCTTTTGAACAATATTAAATAATTCATTGTCACCAAAAACTTTTCCATAAGCTTCATACATTCCCTCAAAATCATATTCATTCAAACCTGGCATGATCTCAGGGTTTTTGTTACTTATTTTCATACCAACGCAAACTTCGGTCAGTGTTTGAAAATGACGTCGCATATCACCACACGCAAATCGATCAAATTCGAGATTTTGAGCTGAAAGGAAATGACCCAACAACTTAGACTGCTTATAGCCAATCGACGACAATTGGTCATAATCAGCAGCTCCGAAGGAAGCTTGCCCATGACGCACTAAAAAGAGTTCACTCAATACATTTAGCCTATTTTTTTGTCTTCACTAAAAATTGTATCAGATATCTGACGCGATATATTCAAACAAAAAGACTGGTGCCCCAAAATTAAAAGTTTTACTTTTAGTTGCTAAATTGGATACATAAGGCGACTGTTGACGGGTTCTGCATAAATTTGGATAGCTATTTTTAAAAATTCATCAGATAGACAGCTGATGAGATGATTTTTAAAGTCTAGTTCTGCTTTTACCCAATCTTCATTAGGCCATTTAGATTTCAATTCGACCAGAATTTCTTTCTTGTCTGGATTCAATGACTGCCATGCAACAATATTTGATGGGAAAAGACAATAATTGCTATGAATTTGTTGATCAATTGCTTTTGCTAGACAATCAGCTGTATCAATACCTTCAGAGATAACGTTACCAAAAGTTACATTTACTCGACCCTTAAAATCTAGAAATCCCTTGACGATGCTGTCAAGATCTTCAGATGTCGATTTGATGTATTCTTGTCCGTTTTGTTTAGCATAAATCTCAGAAACCTTCTCTTTAATACAAGGATCATATTCATAGGCTATTGACACAGGGATAATATTTGTTCGATCTACAATATCAGAAAAACTTTCAACTTTTGATTTACAAAGTGCTAGCATTTTAAGAAGAGCTGTATCAGTAAAATCCTTACCTGTCTTCGCCCTTCCTTCCGCCTGTGCAATCCATACTGAGCATTTATCTTTTAACAAACATTGCTGTATATACTGAGAGAGTCTTTTCAAAAACTCTAACTTCTGCCGCCTATTTGCGAAAGAGCGCTTCACAATGAAACTTTTATTGATTCTGATAAGGTCGGTTGCATATTCTTTGCTGAGCAGATTATCTCCTATTGCGATCCGAACTGTTTCCCGTTTGACCTGACGCATCGCTAAGTTAACAAGAGCTGGATCGAGAGCAATATCTCTGTGGTTACTTAAAAAAAGGTAAGACTTTTTCGCTTTCAAAGTTTCTAAACCAGAGAAAAAATATCCACTTGTAGTCTCATCCAATGTTCTGACTAATCTCTTTGATATCTCCTCTTGAAAGTCATAGACATTGTTAATTCTCATCAATATTTTTGAAAGATTGCGCCTTAGCAAGGGTCGACTTAAATAGCGAAACAAAGTATTAAATAAAATAAATTTAAAGGGATTATTTTTTGATGAGAGTAAATCTAAAAACTCATTATTTTGCAGCAGCCGCGCCATGGCAATTTTCGACTCTTGGTCATTGTAAGGTCGGATGTCATCGAAACTATCCACTATTTTTTCCACTCAAATGATTATGGTATGGACAAGCAAAAACTATCGAGAAACATGCCAGTTGACTTTGGCAGAACTAGTTTCAATTTGATTGACAACATCTAAAACCATTGCAAATATTGCCATTCGAACCGCAATCCCATTATCGGCTTGCCTAAAGATTGCCAAATTAGGATTGCTATCCAAATCAAAATCGATTTCATTTGCCTCAGGTCGGCTATCTCTGGGTAACGGATGCATTACTACCGTCTCGGGCGCGCAGTGCTTTGAGTAGATATCCTTGTTAAGAATAAATTTCCCCCGGTAAAGAGCCGCTTGCTCCTTAGTTTCGAAGCGTTCTTCCTGAATCCTTGTAGTATAAATAATGTCAACATTTTTTATACCTTCATTAAAATTATTACTGATGCAAACACTCAAGCCCGCAGAACGCATATACTCGACTATATCAGTTGGCATAGATAAACGATCAGGAGAAACTAAAACTACAGAGATGTTAGGATAAAAACTCAGCAGTTTGCACAAAGAATGAACAGTTCTTCCGAAAAGTAAATCGCCTACGATTGCTATCCGCAATTTAGAAAGATCCCTATTCTTATTCTCTAATTCCTTTTTGATTGTAAAAAGATCAAGTAAAGCTTGTGTTGGGTGTTCGTTAGAGCCATCGCCTCCATTGATTACTGGCACCCTACTGAAATCCGCAAATTCATTAACTGATCCACTTTTTGGATGTCTTATACAAATAACATCGCTATAACCAGACAAAATTCTTGCCGCATCTCTAACGGACTCACCCTTAACAAAAGCACTGCTTGAAACATCTGAAGTCTCTCTTACGTGACCTCCAAGGAGATTGAATGCAGAACCAAAACTTACTCTGGTTCTAGTACTCGACTCCAAAAATATATTTCCCAATATTGCTCCGTCGAGAACCTTAGTTACTTTTTCTCTGGTCGCATATGGTTGCATTTTTTCTGCAACACTAAATAAAGTATTGACATCGTCCAGATTAAATTGATCTACGGATAAAATATTTGCGCCAATAAAATTCAAAATAATGCTATCTCAAAAAATTTCATGAATGGTACCTGTTTTTAGCTCATCACTCTAGGTCTGATAAAAAATCAGTCTCCAAATTTAGAATCCAATCTAATAGATTATTTAGAATGTTCACATCCTCTTTTGAGGTATATTTATTTTTGAGATCAGAAATTTCTTGTCTTGTCTGCGATACGTAACGCACTCCAAAACGTCCACTGATAAGCTTATCTCTGCGCATTTCTCGCCATAAATTTACTTCAGCACTTGACAGTGATTCTTTAAAATTTCTTGCTCGATAAAGAAACAGCAATTCATCCAAGCGTTTATCTTGAAATATAAAACGACTCTCACGAAGATCTATTAGTTGGGCATTCCTGACACTCTTTGATGTTTCGGCATCCTCCTTTGGAATAAAACCAGAATAAAGTGCGGTTTCTGCAGACTCGTGTGCTTGTGGGAATTTTTGATCATAAATACGCTTCAATTTTTGACACAAATCTTTGGCTTTAAGAAGCTTATTCAAATTATCTTCACACTTTTCTAGATCTAAGCTGAGCTTTTTCGCAATATTCGGTGTCACCACATTTACAGACATAACGACTGGTGATCTATTTACATGAACTATAAATGGTAAGCTTTTTTGAGTGCTTGAAGACATTGATCCTAATGCAAAAAATATCTCCGATAGAGATTCCATATCACTATCAATCATAAGGCTTGGATCTTTAGATAAATCCCAGCAAATAATGGAATTTTGATTTATAGGATGCCTTATAAGAGGTAATATAATAGAACCATACATATTAGCGTGAGAAAGTACTCCCGAGACACAAAAGACAGGGTCTCTCGTTTCTAGATTTACTATTCTACTAACTTCGTTTTTTTTTCTGATTCTATAAATGTA
Organism: uncultured SAR92 cluster bacterium; assembly: GCA_902596775.1. Taxonomy (GTDB): domain Bacteria; phylum Pseudomonadota; class Gammaproteobacteria; order Pseudomonadales; family Porticoccaceae; genus AAA300-D14. The sequence goes on along the minus strand of CACJVE010000010.1, from coordinate 11,253 downwards.
ATGAAATAATCTTGGTTGTTTTAACCTAACCAATTTCGCAAGCTCAATAGTCGCATAAACATCTGCCAGAGCATCATGAGCTCCAGAATGTTCGATACCATTTGCACGAGTCAAATCCTCTAGTTTAAAACTTGGTTTTCCATCATCATGATTCGGCCATTCAATACCTTCCGGCCTCAAGGCTCTGGCTAATCTCATCATGTTTATAATATCCCATCGAGTATTCCCATTTTTCCATTCTCGCTCATAAGGATCAAAAAAATTGCGGTAAAGAGTAAACCTGGTAAATTCGTCGTCAAATTTTATGCTGTTATAACCAACAGTACATGTTCCAGGTTTAATCATTTCATTGAATATTTTTTTAATAAATTCAGGCTCTTTAAGCCCCTCTCGATCTGCTATTTGAGGTGAGATCTTGGTAACAAGGCAAGCCACGGGGGATGGGATTATATCGAGGTGCGGCTTACAGTATATCAATACTGGATCATCAATTATCTCTAAACTCTCATTTGTCCGAATACCAGCAAATTGCAAAGGTTGGTCAAGTGAGGGGTTTACACCTGATGTTTCGTAATCGTGCCAAAAAAGAGATTGACCCATGAGCTTACTTTGCTTTTTTATTCAACTTTTTCTTGAGGTTTACTTTGAATTGTCGCGCTTTTGTTGTTTTCTTTAACTGCTTTCAACTTTTGCTCTAACGAATATAATTTTTGTGTAGTTGTTCGTCTGAAACTATCAATTGCCCGCATCGCATCGCTAATATCGTTTTGAGAGTTCTCAAAATCACGTTGCAATGCTCTAATTTGGTTTAACTGGTCATTAAGTGCCCTCAAACTTTTATTTAGCTCTTTAATATTTGATTCTGTTTGACCATACAAATTTTCGTTTTGAAGAATCTTTTTTTCTGTTGATTCCAAATTCAATCTAATTAAATCAACGGCACTTTTTGATTTGTTACTTTGACTTGCTAAGAAAGAAATATCTTTTTTATTTGTAGCAATACTCGTTTTATTTCTATCGTTTGATACGCCCCACAATTTTCTTATTTCACTCCAATGTTTCTTGAGATCATCATCATGCCTACTCAACTTTACTTGCATGGCCGCGCCTGTCTGACTCACAGACTCGTCGGTACTCATTAATCTAGACTCTAGATCATCAAAACGTGACGATAAGCTATCATGCTTTTGAGCTAATAAAAAATATTCATATCCTCCATAAACCAAAATACTCAACACCAATATCAAAGTGATAACAATCAGAGATGGAATCCTTTGATTGGGAGTATTTTTAGTACCCGAATCAATTTGCTCACTATTCAATTTAGGTTTGTTATTTGGATTATTTTGCGCCTTCCGACCTATCATTTCCCTTCTATCAGGGACAATTGGCGGTGCTGATTTTTTATCCATGCGTTTTAGATCACCGAGTTGCCATCTATTTGCTTGGCTCTCACTTTACCAATAATTTTGGTCGAGAACCACAAGACATAAAAAACCCGAGTGCAAACTCGGGTTTCTGTCATTTACTACGGAAAATGAACGTTACATCATGCCGCCCATACCACCCATTCCGCCCATACCGCCCATGCCACCCATATCTGGCATACCACCAGCAGCTGGAGTATCCTCAACTACTTCTGACACCATAGCCTCAGTTGTAATCATGAGTCCAGCAATAGATGCAGCAGCTTGAAGGGCTGTCCTAGTGACTTTAGCTGGATCAAGAATACCCATTTCTATCATGTCACCGTACTCACCAGTTCCCGCGTTGTAACCAAAGCTACCTTCTCCTTGCTTAACCTTGTCTACGACTACAGAACCCTCCTCACCAGAGTTTTCAACTATTTGTCTGAGAGGCGTCTCCATAGCTCTTAGCGCAATTGATACACCTACTGTTTGATCTTTATTGTCACCCTCAAGTCCAGAAATTTTTTGTAAAACTCTGATTAAGGCAACACCCCCGCCAGCGACCACTCCTTCTTCAACCGCCGCGCGCGTAGCATGCAAGGCGTCTTCAACCCTCGCCTTCTTTTCCTTCATCTCAATTTCTGTAGTAGCACCAACTTTAATAACTGCAACTCCGCCAGCTAACTTAGCTACTCGCTCTTGCAACTTTTCACGATCATAGTCTGAGCTAGTTTCTTCAATCTGCGCTCGTATCTGCTTGACCCTCGATTCGATCGCTGAGGCCTCGCCTGCACCATCTACGATTGTAGTGTTCTCTTTAGTCATTGTGACTCGCTTGGCAGTTCCTAAATGCTCTATTGTCGCATTCTCCAAATCAAGTCCAACTTCTTCTGAGATGACAGTACCTCCAGTGAGGATAGCGATATCTTCGAGCATTGCTTTCCGACGATCTCCAAATCCTGGGGCCTTACACGCTGAAACTTTAACAATACCTCTAAGATTGTTTACCACCAGAGTTGCAAGTGCCTCACCCTCGACATCTTCAGCTATTATAAGCAGTGGCTTACCAGCTTTTGCTACGGCCTCAAGAAGTGGCAGTAATTCCCTTATGTTGGATATTTTTTTGTCTGCCAAAAGTATAAGAGGACTTTCTTGCTCAGTGCTCATATTGTCTTGGTTATTGATAAAATAAGGCGATAAATATCCTCTGTCGAATTGCATGCCCTCTACAATATCTAGCTCGTTTTCAAGACCGCTGCCCTCTTCAACGGTAATTACGCCCTCCTTTCCTACTTTATCCATGGATTCAGCAATAATATCACCAATGGCATTGTCACTATTGGCGGAAATCGTTCCAACTTGAGCAATCTCCTTGGTATCCGAACAAGGTTTCGCTATCTTAGCAATCTCGGCCGTTGCAGCGACAACCGCTTTATCGATTCCTCGCTTTAGATCCATTGGGTTCATCCCAGCGGCAACCGACTTCAAACCTTCATTTACAATTGTCTGTGCAAGCACAGTCGCTGTAGTAGTTCCGTCACCAGCGTCATCTGAGGCCTTTGAGGCAACATCTTTAATCATTTGTGCTCCCATATTCTCAAACTTGTCTTGCAATTCGATTTCTTTTGCAACAGATACACCATCTTTTGTAACAGTAGGCGCGCCAAATGATTTATCTAACACTACATTTCGACCTTTCGGTCCCAGAGTTACCTTCACTGCATTAGAAAGCACATTTACACCTTCAAGCATTCCTTGACGTGCGTTATTACCAAATTTTACTTCTTTAGCTGTCATGATTATTTCCTTACACTAATATTATTTAAGCAACTTAATTTTGATTGTTTTAAGCGTCAATGACGGCTTTGATATCACTCTCACTAAGGATTATCAACTCCTCGCCATCAACGTCTATTTTGTCATTCCCTGCGTATTGTCCAAAGACAACGATGTCGCCGACTTTTACATCAACTGCTCTTACATCTCCGTTGTCTAAAATACGTCCGCTGCCAACAGCTATAACTTCCCCTTGATTTGGCTTCTCTTGCGCTGAGCCCGGCAATAGTATACCTCCTGCAGTCGTTTGTTCTTCTTCTTCGCGACGAACGATAACTCGATCGTGCAATGGACGAATTTTCATAATGTTTTTCTCCAAAAAATAGATTTTATTTTAAAGTTTCCCACAATTTTGTAGGTCTCGTTTCTATATGGTGGTGTGATTTTCATTTTTCAAGGGTCTTTACTACTTTTTTTTATGCCTTTTTGATCACTATGATCCCAAAATTCGGCGTCAATGATATCCTCTGGATAATTATCTTTTACCGATTCACTTTGAGCAGAGCCAGCCTTAAAATTTGCTCTAAATTTGAAAAACGAAGACTTCTCCAGAAAAATTATCATCATTTTTCGACTAAAAGGCACCGCAAGAGTAATACCTAAGCAGTCACTAATAAATCCTGGCATTAAAAGAAAAATGCCACCAATTACTAAAAATAATCCTTCAACTAATTCTGAAGTTGGCAGTTCTCCACCGAATATTCTCTCCCGCCCTCTTATCAAGGTCGCGAAACCCTGCTTCCGTATAAAACCAATTCCAACAAAAGCGCTAACAACGATTAATAAAAGTAAATTCAGTACTCCAGTTATCTGACCAACTAAAATCAAAATGTATATTTCAGCAATTAGCAGGAAGAAAATTACTAAAGGAAAAATTTTTATCCGCATTTTTACATATCTTAAACAAATTTTCTTGACCCATTATATATCAAGGCAAAAAATCTAATTTCAAATTATTTAAATCCAGATTACTTTTTTCACTAATAATTAATTAGACTGCAACAAAGAGGAAAATCATTATTGTGATAGGATAATTAGAATTATGGCTATAGAAACTATCCGGAAAAATTTTTTAAATATGGATCTATAAGTGTCAAACAGTAATTTCAAGAAAAATATTTTAAATACGAGAATGATCACGTGTATCTTCACTGGTTTTGCGTCCGGTTTACCTTTGTATATCCTTATTCAGCTGATCCCGATTTGGCTGAGAGATGAAGAAGTTGGTTTAGCAGAAATTGGACTTTTATCACTTACCACTTTGCCATACACGCTCAAATTTTTATGGGCCCCGTTTTTAGACAAATACAGTATTACTTTTTTTCACAGAACAATCGGTTTGCGCAGAAGTTGGATGATCCTTACGCAAATTATATTAATTTTACTCATAGGCTCCCTAGGGTTTTTAAATCCATCTGCGCACTTATTCCAATTGAGCATCTTATGCTTAGGAATCGCCATATTCAGCTCAACATTTGACATCGCCGTCGACGCATACAGGAGACAGATTTTACCTGATCCAGAACTGGGCTTAGGTAACTCTATTCACGTGAATGCTTATAGGATCAGCAGTTTAATTCCAGGTAGTTTAGCCCTAATATTATCCACGTTTATGTCATGGACGATTGTATTCATTGTAACTTCCTCGTTTATCCTTGTGGGGATTGCAATGACACTGATGGTCAGAGAGCCAGAGTTGAATACTATAGAATCGAATAAGAAAAATTCTTTCTTAATTGATCCTTTTCTTGAGTTTTTCTCCCGGCAAGGAGTAATGCATGGGATTGCAATTATACTATTCATGCTTCTATTTAAACTTGGTGATAGCATGGCAACATCACTTGCAACTCCTTTCTATTATGACCTTGGATTTTCGATGGAGGATATTGGTGTAGTTGCAAAAAACGCAGCCCTTTGGCCAAGTATTTTTGGTGGCATTGCTGGTGGTATTATCATGATAAAAATCGGGATTAATAAAGCATTATGGATATTCGGATTAATTCAAATCTTATCAATTCTTGGATTTGCTATTCTCGCTCGAGTAGGAGAAGGAATAATTCTTCTTGGATTAGTAATTAGCTTCGAATATCTTGGAGTAGGCTTAGGCACTGCTGCATTCATTGCATTCATTGCCAGAACTACCAGCAAACAGTATGCAGCCACTCAATTTGCACTGTTTACCGCAATGACTGCTATCCCAAGGACCACTATAAGCGCCTCATCGGGTTTTATAGTGGAGACAATAGGTTGGGAGTCCTTCTTTTATCTATGTACTTTATTGGCGCTTCCTGGAATGATTTTATTACTAAAAGTTGCTCCTTGGGGAGCTAAACCTAAAACATAATATTTAGTTCTCTTTTATAGCGAATCCAGTCAAATAAGTTGCCAGGATCAGTTTTTCTTCCCGGTGAGATGTCACTATGGCCTACAATCCTATCCAAAGTTATGGCCGGGTACATACTCATAATCGTGCTTGTTACACTTACTAAAGAGTTGTATTGATAATCTGTGTACTTGTCTTCATCGGTTCCCTCAAGTTCGATACCAATGCTGTAGTCATTGCAATTGGATCTTCCATTAAATACTGACAATCCTGCATGCCATGCCCGTTCATTGAACGATACAAATTGAGTGATTTCACCGGATCTTTTTATAAATAAATGACATGAAACTTTTAGATCCTTAAGATTCTGGAAATAAGGATTTACCGTTAAATCTAAATTATTTGTAAACAAATCCTCTACAAAACTACCACCAAAAATACCTGGCGGAAGACTAATATTATGAATAACTAACAAACTGATATCACAATTTTTAGGTCGAGAATCAGTATTGGGAGAGGGAACATGAATTACCGACTCAAGCCAACCATCCGTTATTTGATACATACTGCATCCCAAAGCGCTGCGCAAATAAATTTATATTATATTTAATGTTACACTTAAGGAAAGATAATGAGAATTCAGGTGTGCAAGGATTAGCGACTTTACTAAAGAAAGACATCCGAAAATGCGTTTCGAGAGCTTTGGATGAGGATATAAATTCTGGTGATATAACTGCCGAGTTAATCTCACCAAACTCCCACTCCATAGCTGAAATAATATCACGTGAGAAAGCAGTTATTTGTGGGATAAACTGGGTGAATGAAGTTTTATCTCAACTAGATCCGTCAACAGAAATAGAGTGGTTTGTAAAAGATGGTGATTTTATTGAATCTAATCAAATACTTGCTACTATAAAGGGCCTTACTCGAATTTTACTAACTGCAGAAAGGACTATTCTCAATTTTTTGCAAACCTTATCTGGCACTGCCACTAGCGCGAGCCGTTATGCCAGTATTGCAAAAAATTCTAGCGTACAAATACTAGATACACGTAAGACAATTCCTGGACTTAGATTAGCTCAAAAATATGCAATTTCTGTTGGTGGTTGCAAAAATCATAGGATTGGGCTTTTTGACTCTTACTTAATAAAAGAAAACCATATTAAAGCTTGTGGAGGCATAACCAAAGCAGTCAAAAGAGCAAGGGAAATTAGACCTAATCTTGAAGTTCAGGTTGAGGTGGAGAATTTAAATGAGCTTAAAGAGGCCATTAACGCCTCCGTAGATATTATCTTGATTGACAATTTCTCTGCTGAAGAAGTCAACAAAATCGGTAAATTTAAAAATCCTGCTACTAAGATAGAAGTTTCAGGAAATATTAATGAGGACAACCTGGCAGAGTATCTATCAGCAAATAAAATTATAGATCGAATTTCTTGTGGAAGTCTTACCAAATCTGTCAGTTCGGTTGATTTATCAATGAGATTGACGCAAACAGGCTAAACCATTAACAAATACGCTAATGTTAATCTATGAATTATGACTTTTTGAGTTTTTATACTGTTTTTATCTTTGGATTGATAATCGGTAGTTTCCTTAATGTGGTAATTTCTCGATTGCCAAATAATATGAATATTGATTCAAATAAAAGTGAATCAAAAACTAACGGCGATTCAGTTTTTGCAGGGACGATTTGGTGGGGAAGATCAAAGTGCCCTCATTGTAATGCTGTTATAAGTATTAAGCATAATATCCCAGTATTGAGTTATATACTTTTAAAGGGTAAGTGTTCTGATTGTCAAAATAAGATTTCGATTCAATATCTCATTGTAGAATTATTAACAGCAGTATGTTTTTGCTTTTTATTTTACATCTCAACAAATATTGCTCAATTAACATTCATAGTTATTTTTTCAGCATTTTTAATAAGTCTCACCATGATTGATATCAATAAAATGATTCTTCCAGATCAGCTCACACTCCCGCTGTTATGGATTGGTTTGTTAGCGAATACAGATAGCTTATTTATTAATTTAGAGCACGCCGTTATGGGCGCTGTTGTAGGCTATTCTGTTCTTTGGTCAGTATTTTGGTTGTTTAAATTATTAACTGGAAGAAATGGCATGGGTTATGGCGATTTTAAATTATTAGCAGCTTTAGGCGCATGGTTAGGATGGCAATCAATTCCTTCTATTTTACTTGTAGCGAGCATAACGGGCATAATCTACGGGGTCTTTATGAGAGTTAAAACTAATTTAATAAAAAATGAGTTTGCCTTTGGACCATTTTTAGCTATCGCAGGATGGGTATATATGATTACAAAAATAAATGATGATTTCTCTTTTCCTCACTTCTCTTTGATATTTTAAAGCTAAGAGCACTTGATATTGAATCCATTTAATCGTTTTGTAGTTGGCCTGACAGGCGGCATAGGAAGCGGTAAGTCGACAGCTGCAAAGTATTTCGAAAAACTCGGAGCTAAGGTTATTAACGCTGATGTTGTTGCGAGGGACTCTGTCTCTTCGGGATCCCAAGCACTTTTAAAAATAATACAACACTTCGGTGAAAAAATCGTTGATAAAAAAGGCAAGCTCGATAGATCCAAACTTAGAGAGATAATTTTTGATAACTCATCTGAAAAACTTTGGCTTGAAAATCTATTACACCCAATAATTCGAGAAAAAATAATTTTAGACATAAATAACGCCTCGGAATCCTATGTTTTATTGGAGTCTCCTCTGCTATTTGAGACAAATCAGCACAAAATGGTTAATGTGGTATTGCTGATAGATGTTCCTGAGGAATTGCAAGTTATTAGAGCTTCCCAACGAGATAAGTCGACGAGTAATGAAATAAAAAAAATTATAAAAACTCAAATGCCGCGATCGGAAAAAATAAAACTATCAACTTATGTTGCTGACAATACAAAATCTGAAGATGATCTGAAAAAACAGGTAAAATATTATCACAAAAAATTTAGTGAGCTAGGGAGGAATTTTTGCAATCTTTAAAAGTAAAATGTCCTACTTGCAACGCACCAGTCCCATGGGTAGCGGAAGAAAAATACCGACCATTTTGCTCTTCTCGGTGTCAACGAATCGATTTTGGTGATTGGGCAACAGAGAGCTTCACTATATCCGATGATATTCACGCAAATTCTGATGATGAGCCATCAATTTATTAAACTTCTCTTATTTAATGCAGATATTCTGAAAAACCCACTCTAAAATAATAGTGTTTGCTGTAGGGAATGTATATTGATTTAATTCACTGCATGGGCTCCAAACCACTGATTGCCCCTCGTTACCAATAGGATTTCCCCTAAACTCTGTGACATGCCACACGCTAAAATAAATTGATAAATTAGTATATTGGTGATGAAAGTTTTTAACCTCATGCGCGACACTGACATTAATATTTAATTCTTCTTTTAGTTCTCTTTTGAGGGCATCAAAACTTGTTTCATTTGCCTCTACTTTCCCACCAGGGAATTCCCATAAATCTCCTGACACGACTTTTTTAGAGCGTTTAGCGATCACAATCTCGCTGGTCTTGCGAAGAGTTTCATCCCTTGAAATGATTCCAACTACAACATTGAGAGAATTCAAAATTGCGCCTAAATAAATTATATACTTCGGTGATGCGCATGATGCAGAACATCGTTAGACAGCACTTTCCTGACAGACCGACCTCTTGCGACATCTATTCTTATTTCTAAAAATTCGTCAAACACATTATCCGAGATCTTCGAGAACAGTTTGTTCGCAGCACCATCTTTAACCACATGGCATCCATTTATCCATATGTTCACCAATTTCGTATCAAAATCAGTTATTTCAAGATGCCCTAATGCCACTAGCATATAACCCCAATATGGTTTCTTATTAGAAATAGCTGTTTTCACTGAGAGAGATTCTGCAACCTCATTAGCAAGCTTTTTGGCCTCTTCATCACTCAAGGCATTAAAAACAGACACTTCTATGATATGTTCAGCTTCAATTGGGTCTTTTACTACAGCCAATGCTAACTCTTGAAAAATAAATAATAGGCTCTCATAAAAAACATGAAAATTCCCCTCATCGATTACCGATCCTGACCTACCAGTCGCAATCAAAAAGACACTGTCATTTGTTGACATATCCCTATCAATAGTAATCTGATTGAACGTCTCATTAACAACTTTTTTAAGGGCATAATTTAATAACTCGTCATCAATGCATGCATCTGTTGCAACAAAACTAAGCATTGTTGCCATATTAGGTTTAATCATTCCAGAACCTTTGACGATTCCAGTAATTGTAACTTCATGATCAAATGAAATCTTTTTACTAACTCCTTTGGGCCCTGAATCTATCGTTAGAATCCCACTAGCAGCCTTCTCCCAACCATCCACTGAGAGTGAACTTAGGGCTTCTGGAATAGCAGCTAATATTTTTGGAACTGGCAAACATTCTCCCACCCTTCCCGTAGAGCAAGCGAGCACTGAATCAGAGTCCACACCCATCAATTCAGCGATGCAATCACAAATATGACACGCATCACTTATACCTTTGTCACCAGTTCCAGAGTTAGCTATTCCAGTATTAATAATGATGTATTTTGGTTTCTTTCGAGATATTTTATTTTTACTTACAATTACAGGGGGAGCTTTAAAAGAACTCGACGTAAACAGTGCTGCGGTATTCGATGTGTTGCCAATTTCTATCACTACAACATCTGGCCTATGATCTACGTCCAAAATTCCCGCAAAGGCAGTTCCTAGCTTCATACCGTTGATCGGAAGTAATTCATCAAAATTCGAGACTTTCATTTTCAATCTCTCCAATCAGTCAGGTTAAATCTTGCCACAACAGAGCTTATATTTTTTTCCTGACCCGCAAGGGCAAAGTTCATTTCGGCCCACTTTTGGTCCTTCTCGAACTAAGGGTTTTGAGGAAATGTTTGATTTAGTTTCTTCTTCTTCATTGTCACCTAAACTTTGGGCTTTCGCATGATTATAGTCATGATCTTTTTGATCCATTTTTTGTCTGCGCTCAAGCTCTTTTAACTCCTCGTCGCTTGCGAACTTTACATGACTTAAATAGCGGACGGTCTCAAACTTTATATTGTCTAGTAGCTCTTCAAAAAGTCTGAAAGATTCCCGCTTATACTCTTGTTTAGGGTTCTTCTGTGCATAGGCACGCAGTCCTATACCTTGTCGCAATTGCTCCATCGCCGAGAGGTGATCTTTCCAAAGTGTGTCAACCACTTGCAGCATTACTTGCCTTTCTACGTCTTTAATTTGATCACCAAACTGAGAGCACTTAATTTTGTAGTTGTCCGCTACCAAAGATACTATTCTTTCTCTTAAGCCCTCCTCATCAAGCCTGTTATCAGATTCCAGCCAATGTGAGACAGCCAACTTAACTCCAAAATCTCGAGTCAAAGCCTCTTCCAGTCCTTTTATGTCCCACTGCTCATCTACACTCATTACAGGAACAAAGCGACTGATGCATAAGTTGACAACATCGTCTCTAATGTTAGAAACAATTGATGAAATATCCTCATCTTCCAAAATATCTTTACGTTGCTGATAAATAACCTGTCTCTGATCATTTGCCACATCATCATATTCGAGCAAATGCTTTCTGATATCAAAATTCCTACCTTCAACTTTTCTTTGCGCCTTAATAATAGAATTTGTCA
>CACJVE010000009.1 GCA_902596775.1 uncultured SAR92 cluster bacterium | reverse complement strand
AGTGATGTTAATACTGACGTTGATTCACGAATTCTAGATATATTGAGCAGAATGACGCTCCAAGAGAAAATCGGTCAAATGGTTCAAGCTGAGATAGGTTCCGCCTCTGCGATTGATGTAAGACAATATAATTTAGGTTCTGTTTTAAATGGCGGTGGGAGTTGGCCTAATGGAAAGCAATCGAGTATTGCTGATTGGGTCTCAATGGCAGATGACTATTATGCTGCAAGCATTGATTCAAGTGATGGTGGCGTTGGTATACCAATTATATGGGGCACTGACGCTGTTCATGGTCACAATAATGTTATAGGAGCCACAATATTTCCACACAATATTGGATTAGGTGCAACACGCGATATAGAGTTGATAAAAGAGATTGCTGAAATTACTGCACTTGAGGTCGCAGTCACTGGAATTGATTGGGTATTTTCTCCAGTTGCGGCTGTTGTAAGAAATGACAGATGGGGAAGAAGTTACGAGGGATTTTCTGAAGATCCGCAAATTGTCAGTGAATATATGACCGCAATGGTGAAGGGATTGCAGGGTGAAAGTGAGACCAGCTCGCTTTTCTCAGCTAGTAAAGTGGTGGCAACAGCAAAACATTTCATTGGTGATGGTGGAACAACCGATGGAGTTGATCAGGGTGACACAGAGGTTTCCGAGTCAGAGTTAAGAGATATTCATGGACAGGGATATATTGCTGCCCTTCGTGCTGGAGTTCAAACCATAATGGCGACTTACAATAGTTGGAATGGCGATAAAGTTCATGGGAATAATTACCTCTTAACCGATGTTCTAAAAGAACAGATGGGTTTTGATGGGTTTGTAATCGGAGATTGGAATGGGCATGGTCAAGTTTCAGGATGTAGCGATGATCAGTGTGCTCAGGCTATAAACGCTGGCGTTGATATGATCATGGTGCCAAATTCTTGGAGAGCATTTATAGAAAATACGATAAATCAAGTTGGGAGTGGCCAGATTGAAATGTCTCGAATTAATGACGCAGTCACCAGAATTCTTAGGGTCAAGGCCAGATCAGGCCTATTAGATTCAGTTCGTCCTTCAGATAGGGAATACGCTGAGAGCTTGAATGTTTTAGGCTCTCAAGAGCATCGAGCAGTGGCAAGAGAGGCAGTGCGAAAGTCTATAGTATTATTAAAAAATAAAAACTCAATCCTCCCGTTAGAAAGAGGCCAAAGTGTTCTTATCGCGGGAGGTGGAGCCAATGATATTGGACAACAGAGCGGCGGATGGACGGTGACTTGGCAGGGTACTGGCAACTCGAATGCTGACTTTCCAGGCGGCACCTCAATTTATGATGGAATATCTCAAGCCGTCGCTGAAGGAGGAGGTACGTCAAGATTGAGTGTGGATGGTAGTTACTCAGGTGCAAAACCAGATATAGCGATTGTTGTTTTTGGTGAATCACCTTATGCGGAGGGAGCAGGTGATATCTCCACACTTGAATATCAAGCGGGTTCCAAGTCTGATTTAAATCTTTTACGATCTTTGCAAGATCAAGATATCCCTGTTGTCTCAATATTTTTGTCAGGAAGGCCGTTATGGGTTAACGCTGAAATTAATGCATCTGATGCTTTTATAGCTGCATGGTTGCCTGGATCTGAGGGTATTGGAGTTGCTGATGTAATTTTCCAAAATAATGAAGGATCAACAAATTTCGATTTTGATGGGCGCTTATCATTCTCATGGCCGAACACACCAACACAGTTTAGCTTGAACCGTTTTGACAATGACTACGAACCTTTGTTCGCATATGGTTTCGGTCTGACCTACAGCGATCAGGATACACTCGGTGATGATTTGGATGAAAGTGGTTCCTCAACCGGCGGTGAAATAGTAATCAATAGTATCCCAGGATTAGTCCAAGCTGAGGACTATAGCGACATGTTTGGAATTCAAATTGAAAATACTACTGACAATGGAGGCGGTTCAAACGTGGGTTACATTGAATCAGGAGATTGGATTGAGTACTTAATAGATGTAGGTGATTCTGGTGACTATTTTGTGGAGTATAGGCTCGCAAGTTTGAATGGTAGTACTGGTTTTGAGGTTTTGGTTGATAATGAAAAGTTAGATACACAGACAGTTCCAAGCACGGGAGGTTGGCAAAATTGGGTTACCGAGAGTTCGACACTGACCTTGGATGCCGGACAACAGGTTCTTAGAATAAATGCGTTGGGACCATCATGGAATATCAATTGGTTGAGGTTTACTAGAATTTAGAAACTGTAATTTTTAAGGAGTGAGATTTGCTTTTAAGATTTCTTTTTTTCGTTATTTTTTTCGTTGGATGCAATGCACATAGTAAAGATGTTATTGATCAGATCATTGTCGACGAGGCAAAACTCTTAATCAACCGTGGTTTGAATAGTAATATCGGTTTTGAAATAGTTGAGAGTTTAACCACAGAAGTTGGGCCAAGATTGGCGGGGACCGAAGCGGAAAAGCGAGCGCGAGATTGGGGAGAGAAAAAATTTAAAGAGCTGGAATTTTCAAACATAAGAAGTGAACCTTTTTCGGTTGATCACTGGGAGAGACGGCATGAACATGTCCAGATAATATCTCCTTTCCCACAAAATTTAGTAGTTACAACGCTTGGTGGTAGTGTCTCAACTCCGACGGGTGGTCTTTCGGGTGATATCGTAAGTTTCCCCACACTCCAGGCTCTCAAAGACGCTCCACTTAGTGGGTTGGAAGGAAAAGTTGTCTTTGTTGATGAATATATGACGCGAACTCAGGGGGGTTCAGGCTACGGGATTGCAGTGAAAAAGCGTTCTGGAGCCGCGAATGAAGCAGGCAAAAGAGGAGCAATAGCCGCGTTGATTCGCTCAGTAGGGACTGATCACCATAGATTTGCTCATACTGGACAGATGACTTACGAGAAAGATATAAAGAAGGTGCCTGTGGCGGCTCTATCTGCGCCAGATGCTGATCAGCTTCAGAGAGCACTCGAAAGAGGAGATGTTAAAGTAAAACTATCTCTCCATGTTGAAGCGAAAGGCAAGGTGGAGTCCGGCAATGTAATTGCTGAAATACCAGGCTTGACCGATGAAATAGTTCTTATTGGTGCTCATCTAGATAGTTGGGATTTGGGAACGGGCGCAATTGACGACGGAGCGGGGATTGGAATCACGGTTGGCGCGGCAAAACTTATCATGGATTTAAATAAAGTGCCTAAGCGAACTATTAGAGTCGTGATGTTTGGTTCGGAAGAAGTAGGTTTGGTGGGAGCAAGAGCTTACGCAGAAAAGTATAAATCAAGTCTTCACAAACATATTGTTGGTGCAGAATCTGACTTTGGCGCAGGTCGTATATGGAAATTTGATACGAATTTCGCTCCTGAAAAATTATACTTGGGCGATGCTATTCATAAAATTCTTGAGCCTTTAGGTATTGGGAGGGGGGATAATAATGCCTCTGGAGGTCCTGATATTGGACCAATTAGAGAACTAGGAGTTCCTGCTGTTACTTTGAAGCAAAATGGATGGGATTATTTTGATTATCATCATACAGCAGATGATACCCTTGATAAGATAGACCCATCTGACATGGCTCAAAATGTGGCAGCTTACGCTGCTTTCACGTGGATTGTTGCTAATCTTGATGATGATTTTAGATCAACAGAATAGATCAATGAATTAAAATGATTTCGGCTTTCAGCGCTGTATTCAGAATATGATTTAATTTTTATGTGAACTGGGTTGTTAGTGAATGAGTAAACTTAGTCTAGTCGGTAAAGTATGAAGTCATTGATAGGATGAAATCTTAGTGGGTGAAAATAAATCGAGAAAAATGTCAAAATTTCTAGGCTATTACTTCGGTTTAACGGCTATTTTATTTGCCGTCTCAGGCTGTCAGAAAAAAGAATTACACGGGGAAATTGAATTGTCTCAACAACCTAACGATTTATCTTACCCTGTTACCGAAAAAAACCCGGTTGTAGATACATACTTTGGGTATGAAGTAATCGACCCGTATCGGTGGTTGGAAGACGACCGATCAGAAAAGACAGGACAATGGGTCGACTCTCAAAATACAACTACTTCTAATTATTTATCTCAAATTTCCTATACGAAAAAAATTGCAGATAGATTGTCTATTCTTTGGGATTACGAGAAGGTAGGTGCCCCATTTCAAGAAGGCGCTTACACTTATTTCTACAAAAATGATGGGCTACAAAATCAATATGTCCTTTATCGTTACAAAGAGAATCTTGAAGATGTCGAAATCTTTATTGACCCGAATTCTTTTAGTGAAGATGGCACGGTGGCTTTAACTTCAATAAGTTTCTCGAAAGATGGTGCTCTGGCAGCTTATTCAATATCGCGATCTGGTTCAGATTGGAGAGAAGTAATAGTTATTGATGTAGAAACTAAAGAGCAGCTTGAGCCAACCCTAAATGACATAAAATTCTCTGGTATATCTTGGGTTGGTAACGAGGGTTTTTATTACTCTAGTTATGAAAAACCAGAGGGTAGTATTTTGTCTGACATTACGGACCACCATAAGTTATATTTCCATCGCCTGGGCGAATCACAAGAGAGTGATGAGGTGGTTTTTGGTGGTAGTGAGGATCAAAAACATCGCTATGTTTCTGGGTCTGTAACAGACGATGAAAGGTATTTGGTAATATCTGCGACGGATTCAACAACTGGAAATTTTCTTTACTTAAAAGATCTGGAAAGTGATACATCCCCGATTTTAACAATTCTTGATGATGCAAGTTCAGACGCTTATGTGCTTGACCATTATATGGATAGTCTTCTTATCGTTACTGATTATAAATCTCCTAATAATAGAATTGTGACTGCGAGTGTTGAGTCTCCAACTCCAGAATATTGGGTTGATTTTGTGCCTGAGAAAGATTCGGTAATGACAGTTTCACTGGGTGGAAACAATATTTTTGTTGAATATCTTGAAGATGCGTTATCGGTTGTCTCGCAGTTCGATTATGGTGGGAACCTAGTGAGACAAGTTAAGCTACCAGGATTGGGGAGCGTCAGTGCATTCAGTGGCAAGAAAGAAGATAAGGTTCTTTTTTATAGCTTCTCGAATTATTCAACTCCCAGTAGCATTTATAAATTTGACGTTGAGTCGGGCGAGTCAATTTTATATGAGAAGCCCTCGATTGATTTTGATCCCGAAAAATACATATCTACTCAAGTGTTTTATGAATCTAAAGATGGGACTAAAGTTCCAATGATGATCACTCACAGAAAGAGCCTCATATTAGATGGATCCAATCCGACCATTTTATACGGATATGGTGGCTTCGATATAAGTCTTACGCCTAATTTTCGAACTTCAAATGCATTTTGGCTTGAGCAAGGGGGTATTTATGCTGTTCCCAATATACGAGGTGGTGGGGAGTATGGAAAGACTTGGCATGTCGCAGGAACTCAACAGAATAAGCAAAATGTTTTTGACGACTTTGCCGCCGCAGCGGGATATCTTATTGACAGAGGATACACAAGCTCAGATAAATTAGCGATTAGTGGCGGTTCGAATGGAGGCCTTTTAGTAGGCGCTCTCGTAACGCAGTATAAGGATTTGTTTAAGGTCGCTCTACCTGCAGTGGGAGTTTTGGATATGCTTCGTTATCACAAATTTACTGCTGGTGCAGGTTGGGCGTTTGATTATGGGACTAGTGATCAGAGCGAAGAAATGTTCAAGTATCTACTCGGATACTCCCCGGTACACAATGTTAACGAACGTGATTATCCCGCTGTCCTTGTGACAACAGGCGATCATGATGATCGTGTTGTTCCAGCACATTCATACAAGTTTGCAGCGCACCTTCAAGCGAGAAATACAGGCGTGAATCCTACCTTAATCAGAGTAGAGAGAAGCGCAGGGCATGGTGCAGGCACGCCCGTGTCTAAAATAATCAGTCAATATGCAGATAGGTATGCCTTTACCCTATTCAACATGGGGTATATGGAACTGCCAAAAGAATATTAGATTACAGACTTGATTTAAAGGATTAACCTTATGATGGGCACCATACATGCATTAAATGGAGTAGTGATTGGCATAATAATTTTGCAAACCTCCGTGTTAGCGCCTTCGGTCTTTCGAGTGCTTGGTGAGGACCATGCAGGAAAGTTTTTGAGGAGTCTTTTCCCTAAATTTTTTGTTATTTTAGTCACTGTCGGAATACTTGGAGCTGCCTTTTCGTTTTCATCACAGCAGTTAAATAGTGCGGTGGTTGGTTTGCTTACAGCAACTCTTGCAATGATAGCTTACTTACTCATCCCTGCAACAAATCGAGCGAGAGATGAAGGCAATAATAAAAGGTTTGGTCTACTCCATGGAGCAAGTGTCGTCTTGACGATGCTAGTTTTGATCATAAACGTGGTAAATCCTATTTTGGGGTATTGAGAAATCAACTTAGGTGTGCCTCAAACTTTTTACAGTTTAGTGCTAATTAGTGATACCCTTCTAATCTAAAATTCAAATTTTAGTCGTATCAACTACTGGTTTAATTAACAAAGGATAATTCTTGTGAAAAAAATTTCAGCCTTTTTGGCGATAATAATAGTGCCATCTTTAAGTTTAGCGCACGAAGGGGGTCATCAGTTGATGATCGCCGATCATGGTGTATTTATGGGCCTTCTAATCTTCGCGTTATTCATTGCGACAAGTTTTGCACTTAGAGCAAAAAGACAAAAGAATAATATTTTGAATCAGGCAATCAAGATCGATAACCAAACAAGAACTCGACGTAGCTCAGATAAATAATAGGATAAGAAAATGTTTGATATAAAAGAAGTTAAGGCGCACTGTGATATACCCTGCAAAATATATGATCCAGCTACCGCCCAAATTGCAACCCTCAGTATCATTAGATTACTAGATCTTATTGCTGAGCTTGGAGATCCCCTTAAATCTGTTGCAGATGCCGCTCAATTAGTAAGATTAACTGAGCAAAAGGAAACGCACGCAGCGAGTGTTAAACATGATGTTGTTACAATATGGGGAGATTACTTTAAAGGGCCACAAATAGAAGCTTATCCGAATGTGCATGAAGTAGTGCACTCGATAATGCAACAAGCGTCGAAGTGTAAACAGGAAATTGCGAGAGAAAATGGCGAAAAGTTATTGGAGAGTGTAAATAAGTTTGCTGAAATGTTTTGGGATACAAAAGGAGTTGCAACCGAAACTGTTGCTGCACCCTATCCGCCTGCAATGAGTGTAGTCCAACCAAAGTTATAATTGATAAACCTCTACAGAGTTTCAGGAAATAGCATGTCCCCGACGTTAGTGTCGGGGCAGATCTTTGTGTCACTCATAGTCAAAAATTACCGAGTAGGCGACGTTATTATTCTGAGAACTAAACAGGCTGGTAATATTGTCAAGAGAATCAGTGCAATAAATAACGGCTTAATATCAGTTTGTGGGGATAATAAGAATGCAGAATCTTCTTTGTGTTATCAGTCATACGGTCAAGAAGACGTGGTTGGTAAGATGGTTTTGAAGATTCCTAAAATCCTTTCGCAACGTTGGTTTCTCAGAAGGTCTAAGACGCAGAGTTCCCCGTATTAAATGAATTAAATTAGAGGATATCCCATGCGTAATGCGTTTTATTTTTTATTTTTAGCACTCTTCGGCTTTTCTACTCCATCAGTAATGGCGGCTTGTTCGTTTGATATTGAGGTTGGAGATTATCTTAAATTTAGCACTGCTTCCATGTCAGCAGAAAAAAGCTGCGGCACGATTACTGTAAATATGACACATACTGGAAAATTGCCTGCGAAGATCATGGGACATAACTGGGTGCTCTCAAATACTGCGGACGTCCAAGCTGTTTCCATGGAAGGCATGCGAGCTGGCCTAGTGGCAAGTTATGTTCCAGCAGGAGATGATCGAGTTCTAGCAGTATCTAATGTTATTGGAGGCGGTGAGACAACGACCTTAGAATTTTCAACTAGTAGTTTGTCTGTCGGTTCAGATTATACATTCTTTTGTTCTTTCCCCGGACACTCTTACAGTATGAGAGGGAAGTTCATCGTAAATTAAGCTTAAACGCTATCTCTCGACGAACGCACGTTCAATGACATATTCTCCGGGCTCGATGTTTCGGGCCTCAGAAAAACCTCTCTCATCGAGAATGGCGCACATGTCTTTTAACATACTTGGACTGCCACAAAGCATAAACCGATCGTCCGTTTTATTGGGTAGGGGAAGCCCAATATCAATAAATAATTTTCCACAGGTCATCATTTCTGTTATCCGACCATTATGTTGATATGGCTCTCTTGTAACGAGTGGATAGTAGATCAATTTTTCTCTAACCATTTCCCCAAAATACTCATGGTTTGGGAGTTCTTCTTTTATATAATTTGAATATGCAAGCTCACTTATGTAGCGAACGCCATGGGCTAAAATAATTTTGTCGAATTGTTCATAAACCTCTGGATCTTTTATAATACTCATAAATGGCGCGAGCCCAGTTCCAGTGCCGATCAAATACAAATGCTTTCCGGAAATCATATGATCAGTAATTAATGTCCCGGTAGGCTTTTTCCCAATCAGCAGTTTGTCGCCTACTTTTAAATGTTGCAGTCTTGACGTTAAAGGGCCATCAGGCACTTTTATGCTGAAGAATTCAAGTTCTTCCTCATAATTTGCGCTGACTATTGAATAAGCGCGCATCAGTGGTCGCCCGTCGACCTCGAGTCCAATCATCACAAAATGTCCATTTTTAAATCGGAAGCTGGTTTCCCGAGTTGTCTTGAAACTAAACAGACTGTCATTCCAATGATGAACATTTGTTACTGTTTCAGTAATTAAATTGGCCATTAATTTTTGAGTGTCCTGCTGATTAATCGAAAGATATTTTGTCAGACACAATTCTACCATATTGGCCTATTATCGGATTAAATTTAATCATATTTTTTTGAAGGTAAATTTTAACTTGTTTGCATTGTTTTGCTGTTATCCGGATTAAATTCAACTTGGAAGGAAAGCAGAATTGGGTTATTAATTTAGGTTTGATCTTTAAGCGCCATTTTATCTCATATTTGATGCATTTAATCTCAAACCAAGGGTTTGAATTGTTCGAGTGGATTAACCTTAGTAATGGGTAAATGTGTTGATAGTTGAGAGAGTCTTGTAAACTAGTTAACATGTACAAACGGTTTGTTGAAAACAATAAAAGTATAACAAATAGTTCTTATTTAGCAGGGGTTTAAAAATGGTATTTAGAAAGCGTCTACTTTCGTCAAGCGTGGCATTAGCAATGGTTGGAGCATATCAACCCGCAATGGCACAAAATAGTGCAGAAATTGAAGAAATTATCGTTACAGGCGGCATCAAAGGCAGTCTGAAACGTTCTATGGATATAAAACGTGATTCTATGGGAGTTGTAGATGCAATTTCTGCGGAGGATATTGGAAAGTTTCCAGATGCGAACCTTGCCGAATCACTTCAGAGAATAACTGGTGTCTCTATATCTCGACAAAGGGGAGAGGGAAGTCAAGTTACTGTGCGAGGATTTGGCCCTGAGTATAATCTTGTAACATTAAATGGCAGACAAATGCCAACACACAATGGTGCTTCAAGATCTTTTGATTTCGGTGACTTAGCGTCAGAGGGAATAGCAGGTGTTCAGGTATATAAGACTGGACGTGCAGACGTACCAAGTGGTGGTATCGGCTCAACCATAAATATCTCTACCCCAAAACCCCTAGATGCTGATACAACAATGAGCTTTGGAATAAAAAGCGTTAACGACACGTCTACAAGGGTTGGCGATGAATATACTCCTGAGGCCTCAGGAATATACATGGACAAGTTTGCGGACGATACTATTGGTATAGCGGTAATCGCCAGTCATCAAGAGAGAAACAATGGTGTGAATGGAGCGGTGGTTAATGGATGGTACACTCGCCCTGGTGATGACATTATGCCAAATGGATCGAGCGATCCAAAAGTGGCGGATGACGAAAATCAAATAGATAGGCCAACGACAGCCGGATCAAATTATTCTTTGCCACAATCGATGGCTTACAACATCGCAGAATACAGAAGTAAAAGAACAAACGGGCAGCTGGTGCTTCAAATGGCACCGTCAGATAATACTTCTGTAACATTGGATTACATAAGGTCTGAATTTGAATTAGAGCGCTCGTATAGTGATTTATCTGCATGGTTTTCCAATACTGCAGCGGTCTCTCAATCAAGTCAGTGGTCTGATGGGCCGATCTCTAGTCCAATCTATTATAGTGAAGTTGTTGACAACGCAGACTTTGCTATGGGAACGGGAGAAGACGGTAGGTTAAATAAAAATACGTCGTTAGGGTTAAATTTTGATATTCAAGTTAACGACGAATTGTCTTTGAAACTCGATTGGCATGATTCATCTGCCGAGACCGGTGCAAATGGGCCCAATGGAACAGATGCTCTAATAACGATGGCGTCGTTCAATAAAGTTGGACAGACAATTATCACTGGGTCAGAAATGCCCATCATGGTCTTGAACTTAAATTCTGGCGGAGAAGAAAATAGGCCGATGTATAAAAATGACATGATCATTACGGGGAGTGTGTTCAGAAATGATGCATCCGAGATGAATGTCGAACAAGCAACAATGAGTGGTACTTGGGATTTTGCTGATAATGCAAGTATTGATTTTGGTGTTCAGATGTCTGATGTCGATAACCGTTCGGTGTCAAATTTCATCCAGCTTAACAACTGGGGAGGAAGCACAAATCCTGGTGATCTAGCAGATATCGTCATAAGATCAAGTATTGCAGGCCAGTTTGATCAATTATCAGGCAGTGATCATCCGGACCTTCAGACAGAGTATTTCACCGCGTCCTTAGCAGATCTTATAGCTGCAGGAGAGGCGTCGTATGAGGCAAGTGGAGCTGACTACGAGGCAGTAGGAGATTGCGGGACGGGTTATTGTCCTTCTACGGTTTGGCCAAACGATATTAGAACACTTGAAGAGTCACAGTCTGCTTTCCTTCGGTACAACTTAAGTACCGAGTTAAGTGGAATGCCGATGAACCTTCATTTAGGTGTTAGATACGAGGAGACTGATATTACTTCAGCTGCTTTGAGTATCAAATATGATGGATCGCGTTGGTCCCAAGCTGGAAATGAATTATATATTACAGAAGCTGTTGAAAATGGTCAGACTGCTCAAACATTCGAAGATTTCTATGGTAATTATGATTTTGTATTACCAAGTCTAGATGTCGATTTTGAGCTTAGTGACGATCTAATCCTTAGAGCATCATATAGCGAGACAATTACTCGTCCGAGTTACGAGGACATAAAGGGAGGACTTACTGCGAGCAGTACGCAATATTATCCTGGTGTGAATGCAAACGCGTCAGCTGGAAATCCGGGATTAGAACCTATTCATGCTGAAAATATTGATATCTCCGTGGAGTGGTATTACGGCGAGGAAAGCTATCTTTCTGTGGGTATATTCGATAAGAGTGTTGATAAATTTATCGGCTCAGGGATTGAAGAGGATACGTTGTTTAACATACCAAACATTGTTGGTGGTGCCTTGTGGGATCAGGCCATTGCAGAGGGTGGTTTAGATCCAAATAACTACACTACGGTTGGACAATATATTTTAGATAATTATCAAGACAGTCCATATGTTGATGGCGATACGATTTCTGGCGCGCCAGGTGATCCAGACTTAGTGTGGACTTTAACGCGTCCAGTTAATGAGCGAGAAGCTCATGCCGATGGCATTGAGGTAAATCTCCAGCACTTCTTTGGAGATTCTGGCTACGGGTTCATAGCGAACGCAACTTTTGCAGATTCAGACCTATCTTATGACCCCATGAATTCCTTGGAGGGCCAGTTTGTTCTGAATGGATTGAGCGATTCTGCAAACTTTGTTGGTATCTACGATAAGGATGGGTTATCGGTTAGATTAGCATACAACTGGCGAGATGATTTCTTGGCTGGTGTAGGTCAGGGTCAAGGTACTTATACTAACCCAACTAATGTTAAGGCTTATGGTCAGTGGGATATTGGTGTCACATACGAAGTGAACGATCGAATGACTTTATATGCTTCGGGACTAAATATTACCGATGAAACCGTTCATGTTTATGGTTTGTCAGAGGACCAAGTCTTGCAAGCAGTGCAAGGTGGAGCTCGATATGACTTAGCATTGAGATATAAGTTGTTTTAACTTGGTAATTTAAGCTAAAGAAAAAGCCGCTTATATTAAGCGGCTTTTTTCATGGGGACGTAAAAGAATATTATTTTTATTTGGACATATGATGCAATTTTAGTTTTGGGTTTAATCTTTAATGAATGACAAAGCAATAAAAGACATAGTAATTATAGGAGGCGGATCTGCCGGTTGGTTGGCGGCTGGTATAATTGCGGCTGAACATAATAATCCCAAGCACGATGTTCATTTTATTAATGTGACATTAATTGAATCACCTAACATAAGTAGCATTGGAGTTGGCGAGGGCACCTGGCCCTCAATGCGAACAACTTTAAAAAAAATTGGTATTTCAGAGACAGCATTTATCAAAGACTGTGACGTAAGTTTAAAGCAAGGAACTTTATTTGCTGGATGGAAGAATGGATCTGATGTTTATACCCATCCTTTTACAGTGCCATATGGGTATGCAGAGCATAATCTTGTAAATGAGTGGCAGGAATCATCTTCTCACATTCCATTTGCGGAGGCGGTCTGCTCTCAGAACACACTAATGCTGAGAAATCAGGCCCCCAAAAATATAACTACGCCTGAATATTCGTTTAATTTAAATTATGGATACCACCTAGATGCAGGTAAATTTGCAGAAAAGCTTAACACGCACTGTACTGAGATTTTAGGCGTTATTCATAAACGAGCTGAGGTTATTAATATAAATTCTCATGAAAATGGCGACTTAAAATCTTTGCAACTTGATTCTGGTGAAATTATCCAGGGTGATTTATTTATCGATTGCAGTGGATCGAGAAGTCTTCTGTTAGGTAAGCATTACGGGATTCCTTTTTCTTCGAAACAAAAGTATCTCTTCAACGATAGCGCAATTGCCTCGCAAGTACCCTATTCTAGTGATGATGATCCAATAGCATCTAGTACTTTGTCTACAGCTCAGTCAAGCGGTTGGATATGGGATATCGGACTACCCTCACGGAGAGGTATTGGACATGTTTTCTCAAGTTCATACACTGATGCTACCTTAGCTGAAACAGAGTTACGACATCATATAAAGAATTTAGTAGGGGAGGAGGTCGCTGAGCAAGTAAGTACTAGAAAAATAGAATTTTCTCCAGGACACCGTGAGAAGTTTTGGCATAAAAATTGTGTTGCCATTGGCATGGCAGCAGGATTTGTCGAGCCCTTGGAGGCATCCGCGTTAGTTCTTGTTGAGCTCTCTGCAAACATGATTGCAGAGCAACTGCCTCAAAACAGAAAAATAATGGATATCGTTTCAAAAAGGTTCAATGAAAAATTTTTGTACCGTTGGGACACAATAATTGAGTTTTTAAAGCTTCATTATATTTTGACAGAAAGGGATAATTCAGAATACTGGAGAGATAATGTAAGCCGCGAGAGCATTCCTGCAAGCCTTCAGGAAAAAATGGATCTATGGAAATGGCAGGGTCCCTATCACAAGGATACATTGCATATTGATGAGATGTTTCCATCTGCTAGCTATCAATATATTCTCTATGGCATGGGTTTCAAAACAAATCCGGGTAATTTCAGGCTATCTAATCAAGAAACAAGCGCGGTTGCTCTTGATCTTTTTGATGAGAACGCCATGCGGACAAAGCAGCTGGTTAGTTCTATGCCCACAAACAGAGATTTTATTGCTAAAGTACATCAATATGGCTTACAAAAAATATAATAAACGGCTTGTAGTTAGATAAAAATGAATAACTATGTCGTCTTAAATTATCGAGATCATGGGGCTCTCAAAGTGATCACCAAACGATCCAAGAGTCTTGGTGATGATGTCATGCATGTCATGACATTTCCGCACGAGTTTAGGGATGTACAGTCCTGTTATCCAATTTATTTCAAAAAAGATCCTGAAACTGGAAGTTTTTACCCCATTGCCTTGTTTGGTTTAGAGGAAGGTCAAAATTTGTTTCTAGATGATCAGGATATGTGGGATGCGACATATATCCCGCTCATGTCTAGAAGACATCCATTTCTTATCGCAATGCAGTCTAGCGGTGACAAAAGTGATGACAAAAAGCCTGTTATTTCAATAGATATGGGAAATCCTCGCGTTAATGAAATTGAGGGAGAACTTCTTTTTAAAGATGACGGACAACCAAGCACATACACCAAGCAGATCATGAAAATTCTAAAGTCTATCCATCTTGGAAATCAAAGCAATAGCGACTTTATCAGTGAAATTTTAGAGTTAGATTTGTTGGAGTTATTCACTCTTGAGGTAACGCTTTCTGATGGTTCCAAGCATGCGCTTTCAGGATTCTATACTATTAAAGAGACAACACTAAATAATTTGAACAAAGATCAACTTGCGTCATTGCAGAAAAAGGGATACCTACTGCCAATTTATATGGCAGTTGCATCTCATGCACGTATGAGAAGTCTTGTTGATAAAAAGGATAAACGGGTTGGGTAGTCGATAATGAAAGCAATAAGAGTTATAGAAAACTGTCAATCAAATCACCTCTCGGAGGAAATTCTTTATTCCAATGAGCCCTTGTTGCTGAAGAATTTTGTACATGACTGGCCATTGGTGAAAGAGGCTAAAAAATCAGATAGTGCTGTTATATCTTATTTAAGAAATTTTGATGCGAAAAAACCATTGACGGCAATGACCGGAGATCCAAGTATCAAAGGTAGAATTTTTTATAACGAAGACTTATCCGGCTTTAATTTTGACTACCGAAGAGTAAGTTTGGAAGAGATATTCCAAAAGTTAACAGAATGTAGCAAACTCGAGGAGCCTCCCATGATTTATGTTGGCTCCACGAACATAGACAACTGGTTGCCTGGGTTTCGTGAGGAAAACGATATCACCTTGGGTAAACATCAACCAATTGCCTCTCTCTGGATTGGCAATAGAAGTCGTGTTGCGCCTCACTATGATTTTCCTACAAATATTGCCTGCTCAGTAGCAGGTAAGAGGCGTTTTACTTTTTTTTCACCAGAGCACCTTGATAATTTATACGTTGGACCGATAGATTTCTCACCGGCCGGCCAGCCGATTAGTTTAGTAGATCTTTTAAATCCAGATTATGAGAAATTCCCAAAATATAGAAATGCAGAGAGTGACGCGATCGTGGCGGATCTTGATGTTGGTGATGCTGTATTGATTCCTAGTATGTGGTGGCATCATGTTGAGGCAAGAAATGATTTAAATGTTTTAGTGAATTATTGGTGGAGAACAACACCTAACTTCATGGGCTCACCACTAAATGTATTGCAGCATGCGATTATGGGATTGAGAGATCTCCCAGATGAGCAAAGGGGTATTTGGAAAAGTCTGTTCGATTACTATGTTTTTAATCAGAAAGAGGAAAACATAAGTCATATTCCAGAGAATGCAAGAGGTGCCTTAAATCCAATGGATGAAAACATTGCGGATAAAATTAAAAATGTCCTGTCAGATAAATTTAGATAAGTAAATTTGATATGCAAGTGGAAAAAGATACTTTAAAAAAGATTGTTATCGTCGGAGGAGGGACTGCCGGTTGGATGACAGCTGCCTCAATTTCGAGCCTTATTGGAAAAGATTTTGAAATCACTTTAGTAGAGTCGGATGAGATAGGCACGGTGGGAGTAGGTGAAGCTACTATTCCCACTTTCTTTGCATTGCATCAACTATTAAAAATCGATGAGGCGGAGTTTCTGTCAGAAGTTCAAGGAACTATCAAGCTTGGTATTTCTTTTGAAAATTGGCACAAACTAAATGAAAACTACATTCATGCATTTGGACACACAGGTAAGTCGTGTTGGGCAGCAGGATTTCATCACTTTTGGTTGAAAGGTAAGGAATGTGGTTATAGTGATGATTATGGTTGTTACTCTGCAGAGCTATCAGCTGCAAAGGCTGAAAAGTTTGGCTTTTTAAAGCAGAACAAACTTAATTATGCTTATCACTTAAATGCTGGTTTATATGCCAAGTATCTAAGGAAATTGGCCGAAAAAAATCATGTTGTCAGACAAGAAGGTCGAATTAAAACAGTTAATCAAGATGCAAGTGGCAATATTGCTAGCGTGGTTATTGAGTCAGGCAAAACAATAGTCGGTGATTTTTTTGTCGATTGCTCAGGATTTTCTGGATTACTCATCGATAAGGCTCTTAAAACGGAGTACCAGGATTGGTCACATTGGTTGCCGTGTGACCGTGCAATTGCAATTCAGACAAAGAATACGCAAGCTCCAGTTCCATATACTCGATCAATCGCTCACGAATCTGGGTGGCAGTGGAGAATTCCTTTGCAAAGTCGTGTGGGGAATGGATTAGTCTTTAGTAGCAGATACATGAGCGATGAAGTTGCACTAGAAACCTTGATGAGTAACATTGATGGGGAAGTTCTATCAACTCCGAATTTTATCAAATTCAAGACGGGACAACGAACTCAGCATTGGAATAAAAATTGTGTTGCTGTAGGTTTATCTGCCGGATTTCTTGAACCCCTTGAATCGACTAGTATCCATTTGATCCAGAGAGCTATCATTCGATTAATGCAGATGTTTCCATTCCAAGGAGTTACCGACTCTGATAGGGATGAGTTTAACAAGCAAATGAGTGACGAGTATGAGTATATTCGTGACTTCATTATTATGCATTATCATGTGTCGCAACGAGATGATTCAAAATTTTGGCGCGATTGTAGATCGATGGAAA
Source organism: uncultured SAR92 cluster bacterium (assembly GCA_902596775.1). Classification (GTDB taxonomy): domain Bacteria; phylum Pseudomonadota; class Gammaproteobacteria; order Pseudomonadales; family Porticoccaceae; genus AAA300-D14. The sequence goes on along the minus strand of CACJVE010000009.1, from coordinate 47,628 downwards.
TACCCAGCACCTTGCAACACAAATTGGATTTGTTTGTTGAGGCTGGACGAGTCTTTCATGGAGAAGGAGATGTTTTTGCGGAGAACAGTTGGACTCAAGTTATGTTAGGGCAGGGATTGATGCCCAACCAATATCATCCGATAGTCAATATGATGAGTGATTCTGAATTGGAGAATTTTTTGTCAAGTCTGAAAAAAATGGTTGATCAATCAGTAAAGCAACTACCTAGCCATGAACTTTTTTTGAGTAAGTATTGTCCAGCCACTTAAATCATTAAGGCAACCCCAATTACCCAAGAGGCAAGAAGATCTGATATGAATCAACAAAACGTTTTTGGCGAGGAACTTGAGTTGTGCTGTGGAAATCCAGTAACGGGATTTTTCAGAGATGGATTTTGCAATACTAATTCATATGATCGTGGTTCCCACACGATATGTGCACATGTGACTGATAAATTTTTGAAATTTTCTAAATCGAAAGGAAATGATTTGTCTACCCCAGTTCCGGAATTTCAGTTTCCAGGATTGTTAGATGGTCAATCTTGGTGTTTGTGCGCTAATCGATGGTTAGAGGCTCATAATTTTGGGTGCGCACCCAAAGTTTACTTAAAAAGCACAAATATTCTTGCATTAGATTTAGTTCCTCTAGATATACTATTGCCCTATGCAATTGATGTTCATTAAACAAGCAACATTACAAAGTAATCATAATGAATATTTATGAGAAGCATGTATTGCCTCGCATTTTGCACTGTGCATGTGGTTCAAAACCAATAACACGTCAAAGAGAAAAAGTGGTGCCGAAAGTGTCTGGTGTTACCCTTGAAATTGGCGTCGGAACAGGCCTTAACATCCCCTTCTACAAAAATAGTAATGTGGGGAAATTAATTGGATTAGATCCTTATTCTGAAAATTGGAAAATAGCCTCTAAGGTTAAAGAAAAAAATGATATTGCAATGGAGTTTATGCAGGCTGACGGGGAGGAGATACCAATTCCTCATGGTTCAGTCGACACAGTATTAGTAACTTACACAATGTGCACAATACCTAACATTGCAAAAGCGATTAACGAGTTTAAAAGAGTGCTCAAAGAAGATGGAAAGTTGATTTTTTGTGAACATGGAGTTGCGCCGGACAAAAATATAAAAAAGTGGCAGGATAGATTAAATCCAATTTGGAAAAAATGCATGGGCGGTTGTAATCTTAATAGAAATATACCCAAACTTATTTCTGATGGTGGCTTTGTCTTTGATAAGCTTGATCAAATGTATATTCCATCCACTCCAAAGTTTGCAGGTTATAACTATTGGGGCATAGCTAAGGTGAAGTGATAGATGCAAGTTTTTAACGGGTTTAAAGTGGCGTTATTTCTCCTGGTTACTTTGAATATATGTGTAAATTGCATCGTTTTTGATAGTCAAGCTGAAGAAATTGATGAAATTTCAAATATTGTCTCGTTAGGCGATGGAGACATTTTAGTTGGTCCGAATTTGAAACTAAACAGTTTTAAAGGGGTAGAAAAGATCAACTATAAAGTAACTCCTCAAGGAGATTTATATCTGCACGTTTTCAAGTCGAAACTTTTTGACCAAGATACCAGTCCCCCTGCACTTATTTTTTTTCACGGAGGCGGTTTTAAAAATGGTAGTCCAGGACAATTTTATCCATACGCGAAACATTTAACGAATTACGGTATCACCGTAATTTGTGCGGAGTATAGAATTAAGAATAAACATGGAACTGAGCGAATTCATAGTATTTTAGATGGAAAGTCAGCAGTCAGTTGGGTAACTGAAAATGCAGAAAAGCTAGGTATTAATAGGAACAGCATTTCTGTAGGTGGTGGTTCAGCTGGAGGCTATATGGCAGCTGTGACGGCTATTCCCACGGATATCATTATCAATTCCAATTTAAAAAAGCCAAACATCGGCACTACTGGGTTAATACCTAAATTAATTTTCCCACAGGCTTCAATCCTTTTGAACCCTGGTCTTAGCTTGGAATTAAATACGCAAAAATATTTTCCAAAAAGAGGGCGTGACGCAACCTTTTCTGAAATAGATGAGAACTATCCTCCTACTCTTATATTGCTTGGCACTGAGGATTTTTGGACGTCTCAATCAGAAGCAGAGGAATTTTGTGCTCTTCTTAAAAAGCAAAGGGTTCCATGTGATATTGTTATGTATGAAGATCAGGAGCATAGTTTTTTTAATCGAGACAGATATCTTTATGATACGGCCGTTCGCATCGAGGTATTTTTGAGGAAGCTAGGCATTATAGACACCATTTAATTGATACCTGCGTTTTCGACTAATCAAAGCAGATTTATGTGATATCTCATATCAGAACTAAATTTAAGGCGATAAAAAGGAGACTTAGTTTTAAATGCGAAGAGTAATTTTAATAACTTTAATTTTTGGATTTTTGAATGCACATGCTTTGAATTCAGATTCGGCAAGAACTGTCATCAAGATATTTGAAGAAAACAACAAAAACCAACTAGTTCTCGATTTTGAAGCTGCACTCGCGTCGGCTCAAGCGGCGCAGGGAATAATTCCAACTTGGGCGGCCGAAGAAATATCATCAAAAGCTGACATAAAATATGCACCTTTGATTGAAATCCGGGAGGAGTACGAGGTAGTTAATCATAGGATGGTGGCACTGTTAAACGTTTGGAGTAGATCGATTAAAAATGGTGCGCATGAGTATGTCCATTTTGGAGCGACTACTGTCGATATCTATGACACTGTTTTAATCCTTCAGCTCAATGAAGCTTCAACAGTCATTTTAAATTATCTTCTCAATGTTGAGGCTACCCTAATGACTCTTGCGATGAAACATCGAGATACTGTGATGGCAGGAAGAACCAGAGGACAACATGCATTACCTATCACCTTTGGTAAAAAAGTATCTACTTGGCTAGGTGAGAACCGACGGAACATTGATAGGTTAAAGGAAGTACAGAGTCGTTTAGCTAAATCAGGCATTTTAAAGGGAGCTGTCGGAACACATTTAGGTTTGGGGGAAAAAGGTAAAAATACAGAATTATTAATGATGGAAGAGCTTAAGCTGAGTAAACCTTTTTCAGACGATTGGCATCCCGCAAGAGACGTTCTCGCCGAGTATGCCTCGGTGCTAGCGCTTGTCAGTAAATCATTTGGGAGAATTGGAAATGAGCTTTTTTTATTACAAATGACTGATATCGGTGAAACTGAGGAGATTTTGTCAAAGTCATCAGTCAGCAGCAGCACAATGCCACATAAAAAAAATCCCTCGAAACCTGAAGCCCTCATATTTTATTCTCGAGTGATTCCAAGTATGGCTGAAGTGATAATGGACGATATGATTAATACATTTGAGCGCGATGACACCTCGAGGACTGCCAAAGTATTAGCCAGTATAAGTTTAGAAACTGAGCAAATGTTACTCCAGGCGAACTTACTTCTTAAGAAATTGAAGATAAATGAGCAGGTAATGCTGGATAATCTGGAAAGAACCAACGGTTTAATAATGTCACAACGAATAGCTTTTGAGCTCGCAGATAAGATTGGGAAAGCAACAGCAAATAATTTGATGCGAAAAGTCGTAAAGAAAGCATTCCAAGAGAATATACCTTTAAAAGAGGCAATTACTCTATCGCCCGAGATATCAAAATATTTTTCGAATGAGCAGTTGGATAATCTATTGGACCCAACCACTTATATTGGATTGTCGGCCGAGCAAACTGAGAGTGTGGTAAAAGAAATATTTGAAAAACGAAAGTTGGAAGATGCGATTTTAGATTAGTCGACTAATGAATATGAAAACAGAGGTATTGCTTTATGGATTCTGAAACGGTTGTTGATCCAGATTCTTTAGACCGCAGGTTATACCAAAATATTGGTCTTCTTTTTGGGCCAATCATTTTTATTCTTATGATGCTTTTTAGTGATCATCAGGATGTTATGTCTATCATTGCTTGGAGAGTCGCCGCAGTGGGTCTCTTGATGGCTATTTGGTGGGCAACAGAAGCTCTGCCTGTCGCAGTTACGGCACTTGTTCCTTTGGTAACTTTTGATATTTTAGAGATATCTTCAATGAAGGAGGCAGCTGCGCCTTATGCAAATCCGACTATATATTTATTTTTAGGTGCCTTTATTTTAGCGATTGCGGTTCAGAGATGGAATTTACATAAGCGAATAGCCTTTTTTATCCTTAGCAAAACGGGAACTGATGGAAGAAGACTAATCGGTGGATTTATGTTGGTCGCTGCACTCCTGTCTATGTGGATGACTAATACATCAACTACTATGATGCTTCTGCCGATCGCTTTATCTGTGATTTCTGTGATTTTAATTCAGATGCAAAATTTATCAGACATAAGTCAACAAAATTTTCAGATATCAATGTTATTGGGACTAGCTTTCGCTGCAACGATAGGAGGAATGTCAACATTAATTGGAACGCCTCCTAACGCCCTGTTTGCTGCATATATGAGAGAGACTTTTGATATTTCTATTAGTTTTTTTGATTGGATGATGGTTGGAGTTCCACTTGCATCGATAATGTTAATTTTAGCGTGGAGCGTTCTTACGATTGTTGTATATCCATCAGACATTCAAGAGTCTGCGGAGGTTAGGCAACACTTATTGAGTGAGAGTGTTGCACTCGGAAAGCTAACGACCCCAGAAAAAAGGGTAGCGTTGACTTTTGCGCTAGTAATATTATTTTGGGTAGTCCGAAGGCCATTGACAGCCGCACTCGATCTCTCAGGCTTATCCGATGCCTCTATCGCATTAACTGGAGCCCTTCTTCTTTTTATATTGCCAAGTGGTGAGAGAGGACAGTCTAAATTGCTTGTTTGGGATGATTTGAAGGGATTACCCTGGGGTGTTCTGATTTTATTTGGCGGTGGTTTGAGTCTAGCGTCGGCCATCTCTAATAGTGGGTTGGCGAGTTGGCTGGGACAAAGTTTGTCTCCTTTATCGTTTATGGGAGTAGGATTTGTCGTATTTTGCGCAACTGCCCTGGTTATTTTTTTGACTGAGATGACGAGTAATCTCGCAACAACAGCAACCTTCTTGCCGATTCTTGGTGCACTCGCACTCCAGATTGGAATCTCACCAGTTGTTTTATGTGTTCCTGTTACATTGGCAGCTAGTTGCGCTTTTATGTTACCTGTAGCGACTCCACCCAATGCGGTAGTTTTTTCATCAGGATTTATCACGATTCCTCAAATGATTCGCGCGGGCCTTTACCTAAATATTCTGGGTTTAGGGCTTTTAATAGTTATCTCATATTGGTTAGCACCTTTAATCTTTTTAACTTAGGTAATATCACTAAAGAAATACTCGTTTTGAGTCTAAAAAACATTTATGATTTGTCTAACAACAATAGGTTTATACACTTAGGGGGACATAATGGGTTTGTTTAAAAACATATTTGGATTGGCATTGATAGCGGGATTTTCTTTGATTAGTTCATTTGCACTCGCGCAAGGGGATGCGCAGCTTGAAGAAGTAGTGGTACTGGGTTCGCAGATTAAGGGGGCCTCAATTAGCACAGCACTTCCGGTTTCAGTTATTTCATCGGACGATATCGATATCTTAGGACTGGATTCTGGAGTTGAATTACTCGAGAACATGGCGGAACAGGGTTTAAATTACTTCACAGAACAGGAAGCGATGTCAGGAGGAGTCAATGCTGCTCGTGGCGATATTGGAGCTTACAATCTTCGAAATATGGGAGTCGGCAATACTCTTGTCTTGTTGAACGGCAGAAGGCTTGTAAACTCAGCGGGTTATCAGACCGAGTTGATAGGTGGTGATTATGTTCCAACACTCACCGTAAACTCCAACTTAATTCCAACTACTGGGCTCGATCGTGTTGAGATATTAAAGGACGGTGCCTCAGCAATTTATGGAGCAGACGCATTAGCAGGCGTTGTAAATAATGTAATAGATGCTGAATATGAAGGATTTAGCTTTAGCACTAGATTAAAGGGATATGACCACTTTGAGGCAGAGGATCTTACATTTACAAGTAAGTTCGGGATGAAATTTAATGATGATGCTTCGCATTTGACAGTACTTGTTGACTATTATGACAGGGATCGAATAAAAGCAACAGAAGATGACAGATGGAGTATTGGTGACCATAGAGAACTGTTGCCAGATGATTCTCCTTGGAAAACTAACACTGCTTTTCGTAACATGTATTCATACCAATACGCACAAATTGATCAGTCTGGTAGAAATAGTTTCACGGATTCCAGGGGAGAGGCGCAAATACTGCCAATAGATGACCCCAAATGTGCGGGATCTACAGCCCTAGATACTGGTTATGGAACCTGCCTAGTGCCTGATACCTCGTCCTCTTCAAACTACTACTTAAATCCTGGCTTGTATAGAGATTTTAGGGGTACTACGGAGCGTCAGAATGTATTTGCAACGTTTACTCATGAGATGGAAAGTGGTGTGGAATTTTTCTCGGAGCTTGGATATTACAATGCCAAGTCAAAACGAGAGAAGGAACCAGGCGGTATTTTTTCTTCAGCCAGGTTATCGATAGGTCCAGAGTACTATTACACGCAGCAATTGATGCAAGATGGGGAGTTTCCATTGGCGGATATGAAAATAACTGTCGATGGAATGAGAAATCCTAAGTATGGACGAACTGTAGTAAATGAGAAAAAAACAACTCGATTCTTAGCGGGCTTCAGGGGAACACAAGGAGAATGGGATTGGGAAACTGCTATCTTGCACTCGAAAGCGGTATCTAATGATGTAACTTTGAATAGAATCTCTAATACTCTTCTTCAAGAGGCGCTTTATGATTCAACCCCTGCGGCGTTTAACATTTTTTCAATAGATTCTACAAATATTGAAAGGGCCCTCGTTGATGTATATAGGAATGATGAGAGTGTGTTAAGTCTTTGGGACTTCAAAGCAATAGATGAAGAATTACTCTCACTGCCCGCTGGTCCAGTCGCTATGTTGGTAGGTTTTGAGTATCGGAAGGAGTCTTATGCAGATGATAGAGATCCGCGTCTTGACGGCACTATCGCCTTTGTTGCAGACAACGGAGGAACTTTCCCGTTTGTTGGTGATGTTTTAGGTTCTAGTCCAACAACAGATGCATCTGGAAGTAAAAATACAATTTCTGTTTTTACTGAATTTCAAATCCCTATTACTGAAAAAATTCAGGCCCAGCTTGCGGTCCGGCATGAAGATATTTCAGATGCAGGAACAGCAACTGTAGGTAAATTAGCAGTCGGTTATAACGTTGCGGAGGGGCTCTTACTTAGAGGATCAACTCAAACAGCATTTAGAGCTCCGAACTTAGTGCAGGTAAACCAGCTAGAAGTAGCGAGAGCGGGTACACGTGTAGATGCTGTGTATCAATACATTGGCGGCAGTGATAAGGATGTTAGGGATTATGATTGGTCAATTCAAAGATATGCTACTGGAGCGGATAAGTTAGTTCCAGAGGAGTCTACGAATTCATCAATAGGACTTGTATTAGATCCCGCCATGTTTTTGGATGGCTCATCTCCGATGGCTGAGATTTTAGATGGTCTTACACTAACTTATGACTTTTGGAGAATAGAGAAAGATAAGACCATAGGATTATTTGGTAGGTCAAATCATACAATCCAAGATCTTGTTCTTTTGCTAGAGCACGGAACTGACGATTGCGCTTCATTTGTTGGTAACCCAGCCACAGTAAGGGACGATGTGGATCCTGATGACCTTGAGCTTTTTGCAGCAGCTGGTATTTGTCCGGTTGGAGAAACAACAAGAGTTTTAGATGAGTATATCAACATGGCTAAGAGAACCTTAGAAGGGCAAGATCTAGGTGTGTTATATGATCTTGATACCGACATAGGTAGCTTTAGATTCAGATATAATGCATCTTATACAGATACCTTCGATCAGATTCCAACTGGCGCTTTCGGCGTAATCAATGATGCTCAACAATCGGGACTTGTTCCGTTGTATGTTAATTTAGGTGGTTTTGGAGACTTGCTTGGCATTGATGGAAATTATGATGAAAAGCACTCCATGAGATTATCTTGGAGAAAAGGACCATGGGGAGCGTCTTTGTCAGGCTTAAAGAAGGGTTCATTCATACAGAGCAGTTTGACGTTAGCTGACGGCACGGAGTATGTAATCCCATCAATGACTACCATGGATGCTTCTGTTGATTATAGATTTGATATTGGTGGCTCAGATGCCCGATTAAGGTTTGCAGTGAAGAACTTAGAAGACGAGCGAGCTCCAATCGCTGACCGTTTTTACGGCTTCTATGCAGATGCACATCAGGACTATGGGCGAAATTATTACGTTAGTTTAAAAGTGGATATGTAATTCTGTTCTCTTTTTATAAAGGGAGCCGAATGGCTCCCTTTTTTTTCCATATAGTATAGTGAGCTCATGAATAAAATTGTAGCGACCTTAATTAAACCTCATTTATTGTTTCTTTTTTTCGTATCAGTGTCTAGCCACTCTCTAGATCACGGAAGTAAAGACATCAATAACCTTTCTGGTGTCATATCTACCTCACATCCAATGGCGACCATGGCTGGAGAAGCAATTCTCATAAAAGGAGGAAATAGTGTTGATGCTGCTATTGCAGCCTCCTTGGTTTTATCCGTTGTAGAACCAACTATGAGTGGTCTGGGTGGTCGCGCTCAAGCAATTGTGAGCAACAATAAGCAGAATTTTGTTGGTTACAACGGTATGACCGAGATTCCAAAAGCATTTAAAAATGATAATGCTCTACCGTCATATGGTTATCAAACTGTGGCAGTTCCAGGATTGGTTGCGCTTTTGGCAAAAATGCATAATGATTTTGGCTCCTTACCTTTTTCTAGTCTTACTAACCCAGCGATAAAGCATGCATCTGAAGGTATTAAATTTTTACCGGGGGAGCGAACACGTCAATTAAGTGTTGTTGAAAAAATTTTTGAGAGTGATGGTATGAGGCATGTTTATATTGATGAATCTGGAGATATACATCCTAACAATAAGGTTGTAACTCAGGAAGCATTAGCGAATACACTTAAAAAAATATCAACAGATCCTCATAATAATTTTTACTTTGGTGATATCGCAAAAATAATTGCTGATGATAGTTCAGATAATGGTGGTTTTATCAATATTGGGGATTTAAATAATTATGAAATATTGCCCGGTAATTATTTTAGTTTCAAATATCGCGATAGGACGATTCATACTCTTGCCGCTCCCGCAGGTGGTTTATTAGTCGCAAAAACATTATCTATTTTAAATCAATATGAGTATTTGGATTTTGATGAAGATCGGTGGGCAGCCCTAGTTAGTCAAGCTTTGGCACTCAGTATCAAATCCATGAGTGAGAATTATTATGAAGAGGACCCTTTAAAAGCATTAAATATTGATTGGATAAATCATCAAACTTTGAAAATATCGTTACCTAAGACTAACAATCTGGAAAAAGTTTATAACTCGGCTTTAGAGAGAAGTAAAACGGACTGGGTTCAAAATTCTAATTCTCACACTTCACATATTTCAGTTTTTGATTGTGATGGACTTGCTATCTCGATGACTCAAACTTTGGGACCAATTTTTGGAGCAAAGGTGTCAACTAAAGAACTGGGATTTCCTTATGCAGCGACGATGGGGGGATATTTAAGAACAGGTAAGCAGAAACCTGGTCAAAGGCCAAGGACATCTATTGCACCGGTAATTGTTACGAAAGATGGGCAAGTAGATTTAGTTTTGGGAGCCGCGGGAGGAATAAGAATTCCATCAGCGATCACACAGACTCTGTCGAGAATTATAGATCAAGGATTGACATTAGAGCGCGCAATTTCTGCACCACGAGTCCATCCATCAATGACTATTAATAGTGAGAATGAACGAGTAATCAACCTAAACTCGTTTGAAGCTGAGGCGTCAGATCAAGGTTGGAATGATAGAAATGTTCAGTATTGGGAAAAGAGTGGTTTTAACGTTAATTTAGTGCATTCTCGCGCATCATTTGGAAGAGTGAATGCTGTCACAAACAAATCAAGTGTTATTATGGGACAATCTGATCCTGACTGGGAGGGGTCTGCAACGGCCTCAATAAAATGTGGGCGATAGTTCGACCATAAAAATCAATTAAATTGAGCTATTTTGGCAACTGATTATGAAAGTTAAAATTTGTGAGAAGCATCGTCTTAGAGTTTTGATTCTGTCTTTTGTGCTTTGTTTTTCATCGCTTGTATCATCAAACGATGTGCCAATTATTGATTCTAATTCAAGATTTCATCCAGTCTTTGGTTCGCTTGGTATGGTGGTCTCACAAGAACAAGTTGCCAGTGAGATAGGGGCAGCTATCTTAACAAAAGGTGGTAACGCAATAGATGCTGCGGTAGCTACAGGATTTGCATTGGCAGTAACTCTCCCAAGAGCCGGGAACCTTGGAGGTGGAGGTTTTATGGTCATCCATCTTGCTGATTCTAAAGATACAATAACGATTGATTATCGTGAGATGGCACCAATCGCTGCCACCACAGAAATGTTTCTGGACGAATCGGGAGAGGTCGACAACAAAAAAGCGCGGTACAGTATTTATTCCAGTGGCGTTCCCGGGACGGTTGCAGGCTTATTATATGCTCACGCAAAATTTGGCTCGTTAAGTCTAGCTGAAGTTATTACGCCAGCGATAGATCTTGCAAAAAATGGGATTGAGGTATCAATTGATTTGTCATCATCACTTGCGACTCGGAGAGCGCGATTAATGAAAGATGATGGATCCAGAGTATACTTTTATAAGAAGAATGGCGATAGCTACCTTCCAGGAGAAGTCCTAAAACAGAACGATCTTGCTGAAACATTAAAACGAATTAAATCATATGGAAGGCCTGGATTTTATCAAGGTTTAACTGCTGACTTGATAGTAAAGGAAATGTTAGAGTCAGGCGGCCTTATAACTCATAGCGATCTGAAAAATTATAGAGTAGTGGAAAGAAACCCAGTCTGCGGTAGCTATCATGACAAGCGTGTTTGTGCAATGCCACCGCCGTCATCAGGCGGCGTGCATCTAATTCAGATGCTAAATATGTTGGAAAATTTTGAACTTCAGCAGTTAGGGCATAATAGTGCGGCATACATACATGCGCTCGTTGAGGTAATGAGAAGAGCATATGCAGATAGGAGCGCTTATTTGGGTGATCCTGATTATTATGATGTTCCGGTGGAGAGAATAATCGATAAAGAATATGCAAAAGAATTAGTATCAAAAATTAGTTTAACCAAATCATCAGATTCCAGTAATGTTTTGCCGGGCCTTGGAATTGATATTGAGAGTTTGTCCAAAAAACGACAATACAGAGAATCTGAAGAGACAACTCATTTCTCAGTATGGGATTCATTTGGAAATGTTGTCAGCAATACGACCACACTAAACTTTTCTTATGGAAGTGGAATTTCAGTTTCAGGAGGAGGCTTTTTATTAAACAATGAAATGGATGATTTCTCCTCGAAGCCCGGAGCGCCAAATGGATTTGGACTTTTAGGTGGTACGGCCAATGAGATTGAACCGGGGAAAAGACCCCTGTCATCGATGACACCGACAATAGTATTTGATCAAAAGGGATCACCTATACTCACAACGGGAAGTCCCGGAGGATCAACTATTATTACTATCGTTCTGCAAATAATTTTGAATGTATTGGAGTTTGATATGGGTATAGCTGAGGCCTCATCTGTTCCAAGGATTCACCATCAATGGTTCCCCGATCGGCTGTATTTAGAATCTGGGATATCAGAAGATACTAAGTCAGTACTTAAAACTATCGGACATAAAATTTCACCAAGAACTAGAATAATGGGATCAACTCAGAGTATTCAGAAAGGTCCCAACAATTTTTTATTTGGTAAATCAGATCCAAGGAGACAAGGTGCTGGAGAGGCGGTGCAAAAATAGTATGTTTGCAGATATTAATAATACTGAAGGATCGATAAATTTTTTTAGAACCATAATAACGACTGTTTTTATGGTATTTTTGAGCTCATGTGGAGATCGGACTTTAGAAATAGATAGTATGGAAAATAGCTATAGCCAATTATCGGAGCTGACAATTAAAGCACCGGCGGCCAAGAGAGAAAGAGAAATTATCACTCATCACGGTCGAGAAGTTGACGATTATTATTTCTGGTTGAAAGATCAAAGCTATCCCATTATTGATGATACGGAAGTTCTTGATTATTTAGAGCAAGAAAATAACTACTTCAAAACATTCTTAGATTCTAATCAAAACCTAGTTGATACTTTATTTGAAGAATTTAAGAGTAGAGTGGACAAAGAGGAAAAATCACTTCCCTATACAAAAAATGGCTATGAGTACTGGTGGTATTTTGAGGCAGACAGCGATTATCAGACTCATGTCAGAAAAGAGATTGGTTCTGATGAAATACAAATTATTCTTAATGAAACAGAATTGTCAAAAAGTTACGATTATTTTGTACTCGGTGATTGGGAAATAAGTCCTGATAATACTCTTCTCGCATATACGATAGACACGTCTGGAGATGAGAGATATCAGTTAAAAATCCTTGATCTTGAAACAATGCAACATAAAAATGATGTTTTAAATGATGTGGAAGGGAGTATTGTTTTTGGCGGCAACAGTCGAGAGATAATCTATCTTCTTCTTGAGCCAGATAGATGGCATGCGAAAGAGTTGAAGGTTCATTTAATTGGTGAAGATCAAGCATCAGATGAAACTATTTATTTAGAAAAAGATGACGGTTTTTTTATTGATTTTAGTCTTACAAGCGATGAAAAATATTTAGTTGTTAGTAGTTCGCGTAGTGAGGTCACTGAAAGCTATATAGTCCCGAGAAATGATATTTTTTCGAGGCTTACACAAGTGGTGAGCAGAGATCAGGGATTCGATATTCGGCTAGATCATGCGGGTGATAGATTTTACTTGTTAGCAAATGACATACATAAAAATTTTAGGCTTGTCTCCGTCTTAGATAATAATCTCTCTTACGATAACTGGGAAGTAATTCTGGAAGGTACTGATGATCGATATTTTCTAGACATAAAAACATTTGAGAAGTTTTTAATTTTAAAATGTCGTGACAAGGGTTTAGATACATTATTGATTGGTAATTATGCTGGCTCTTTTGAGGGGATAGAATTTCCAGAGTCACCTGCAACAGTTAATCTTTCATACAATCCCGAATTTGATCAATCTTTTGTTCGCTTAAATTTCCAATCGATGATAACGCCGCGAACCACCTTTGACTATCAGTTTAAAGATGGGCGGTTTGTGACAAGAAAAATTCAGAACATTCCTTCAGGCTATGATAGTTCTTTGTACAAAACCGAAAGAATAATGATCAAGGCGCGAGATGGAGTGGAAATACCAGTCTCTTTAGTTTACAAAAATGGAATGGAAAGAGATGGTAGCTCTCCAATGATGCTTTATGGCTATGGAGCCTATGGTTCAACAATATCTCCGACCTTTTCAACGATGAGGCTAAGTTTTCTTGATAGAGGATTCATTTATGCAATCGCTCATGTCAGGGGTGGTGCCATGCTTGGTTATCAGTGGTACCTAGATGGAAAACTAGAAAAAAGAGAAAATACGTTTAATGACTTTGTAGATGTAGGTCGAGAGCTTATTGAGTTAGGCTATTCTGATAAAGGTAACATATCAATTTCTGGAAGAAGTGCTGGAGGAGAATTGATGGGTGCTGCGGTAGTTCAGGCTCCAGAACTTTGGCGGTCTGTGATTTTGGGAGTACCTTTTGTAGATGTCTTAAACACAATGTTGGACGAGGACCTGCCTTTAACACCCCCAGAATGGGAGGAATGGGGTAATCCAATTAAAAATGTAGAGGCTTTTGATTTAATAAGAAAATACTCGCCATATGATAACATTAAAGCGGAATCTTATCCTCCGATGCTAGTTACAGGGGGATTAAATGATCCAAGAGTGACTTATTGGGAGCCAGCTAAATGGACTGCCAAAATGAGACATTTAAAAATTGATACTAACCTTTTAGTTATGCGAATTAACATGGGAGCTGGTCACTTTGCTAATAGTGGGCGGTATGGAAGGTTAAGAGATTATGCTGAAGAATATTCTTTCGTATTAAGAGCGCACGAAATAGAAAAATAAAAAAGGAGCGTGCAAATGGGGTCGCAAAATAATAAAAATAACTACCGCACAATAGTTCTAATTCTTCTTACACTGGTTTATAGCTTTAATTTTATTGATCGCCAAATTGTTGGGATTCTTGCACCCTTCATACAAAAAGATTTAGGTTTAACCAATACTCAATTAGGTCTCCTGACTGGTTTTTATTTTGCTCTTTTTTATACTGTCGTCGCAATACCAATTGCTTGGCTTGCTGATAGATACAGCCGGGTTAATATAGTCTCTATTGCTCTAGCAACTTGGAGTGGTTTTACTGCACTTTTTGGCTTAGCGGGTAATTATTTACAGATAAGCTTGGCTAGAATGGGTGTTGGTATAGGTGAGGCAGGTGGAAGTCCTCCCTCCCATTCTATAATTTCAGATTTATATTCTAAAGAGGAGCGCGCAAGTGCTCTCGGTGTATATTCAATGGGAATCCCATTTGGAGTAATGGCGGCCTACCTTGTGACGGCTTCTTTAATTGGATCTTCGACTGAAGCAGTTGATTGGCGACGGATTTTTGTGGTGTTGGGATTGTCTGGGATAGCACTAGCGATATTGGTTCGTGTCATTATAAGAGAACCGAAAAGAGGCAATATGGAGCTAAAGCCGGCGACTAATTTAAGACAGCCACCATTTAAGGAGTCGTTAATTACACTGCTAAGCATACCTTCATGGTGGGCGATGTGTTTTGGCATTGCATTCGGCTCCTTTGTTGCATATGCATTTTCTGCTTTTCAAACGAAGTACTTGATTCTGTTAGATCCGAGTTATGATTTTAAATTATTGCTTATTGTTTTGGGTATTCTGAATGGGACAACTTATGCCGGGGGAACGTTCTTTGGAGCACGCATTGCGGACAAGTGGGGGGCTCAAAACATCAAAGCATACGGATGGTTACCAGCACTAGCTGTGCTAATCACTTTACCTCTTGGATTAATGTGTTTTTGGGTACCTACAGTAGATTTGCATTTAATTTCAGTAACTTTTTTATTATTTTTTTCGGGTATATACTTTGGGCCTTGTTTCGCAATTGCGCAAACATTAGCTCCTATAAATCAGCGTGCCATGTCAACTGCTTTGTTTTTCTTTATCTTAAATATGATTGCTCTTGGTGGTGGTCCGACTTTTGCGGGTTGGCTCATTGACTTCTTCAAAGCAGGCTCTAGTGAGTTGGTTGCAACGCGATATGCCATGTCTGCAGTTTATCTCGGTCTTATTCCGTCTATTATCAGCTTTGTAATAGTTGCCAAAATATTACCTAGAGATTGGAAGAATGCAGAGTTGAGAAATATTGAATTAGCTGCAAATAATTAGCTTGCTTAGAAGGAAACTGATTAACTAATTTACCTCGTACTAAAGTTATAAATCTTTCATGGAGATGATATGAAACAAAAGCTATATACAAACATCTTACTTCTCGCTTTTATTTTTGTAAATCCACTTTGTTATTCGGACCAAGATCATGATGCCGACGTTATTAATGAATCTGCGTCAGAAAAGGCAAAAGTCTTCATCATTGAACCTATTGATAATCAGATTTTTACTATTGAACAGGCGAAAAAAATTAATGTTGTCTTTGGATCAAAAAATATTTCAATAAAATCTGCAGGTGAACTTGTTCCAAATTCAGGACATCATCATCTTCTAATTAACGTTGGTCTTTTGCCTGATTTATCGATGCCTATCCCTGCGAGTGATCAATTCATTCACTTTGGAAAAGGTCAAGAGCGTACGGTTATTGATCTTCCAAAAGGCAGGCACAAGTTACAGTTGATTCTCGGTAATCATGTGCACGTTCCACATAAGCCACCAGTTATGTCAGATCCTATTTATGTCGAAGTAAAATAATCACATTCGGGATATAATTTGAAAGGTGATAAACATAAATTATAAAGCTGTATTACTCTCGATTTCGATTGCTCTCGTATTAGGTTATTTTACGTTAAAATCTAGCCAAAGCTTGCCAGATTTTTCGGTCTACACCAATGTGAAAGAGAAAAAGGAAGCGTTTTTCTCTTTCATGTTGCCTCTTGTTATTAAAAAAAATCTTGATATTAAGAGCGAGCGTCAATTCCTTTTGTCAATCAGAGACAAGTCAAAGATAGAATTTTCTCCCAGCGAAATAAGTAAAGTTAAAAAGCTCAGTAGCAAATATAGGTTACCCGAGCTTGATATCGAGATGGATGGATTAGTGCAGTTATTAAACAGAGTGGATGAGATACCAGTATCAATGGTTTTAGCGCAAGCAGCAATAGAGTCGGCATGGGGTACCTCGAGGTTTGCACGTGATGCAAATAATCTATTCGGACAATGGTGTTATAAAAAAGGTTGTGGACTGGTTCCGCTGAGAAGAAATCCTGGAAGCAAACATGAAGTTAAAAAGTTCGATTCAGTTGAAGATGCGATAGAAGAGTATTTGCATAACTTAAATACTAACAATGCTTATAATTATTTGAGAGAAGTTCGAAAAAATTTAAGACAAGGTAATCAAGTTTTGTCTGGTAATAAGCTTGCAGAGGGCTTATTAAATTACTCAGAAATGAGAGAAAAGTATATTGAAGAAGTTAGAGCTGTTATTAGGATTAATAAATTAAGTAAACACGACACCTAATAAAATTATGATTATGTGGCTCAGAAGAAAAATAGTACTAGTATTTTTGTGTCTTTTTGTATTATTTGTAACATCCGTTTTTGCAGACACCGAGTCCAAAATTTATCCTAAATTTACCCTTGAATCGGGCGTTACCTATCTTGGTTTGTTCGATGTAAAAACTAATACGGAAGCATTCTTGGGTGTACCTTTTGCGGAGCCTCCTATCGGTGATCTTCGTTGGTTGCCACCGAAATCTACCCGGGATACTGAGGAGATAAAATCAGCAAAGAATTTTGCGCCGGCTTGCTTTCAAGGGACACATATTACTGATTGGTACAAGGATGTAGCAGAAGGCTTTGGTGGGAATCCAGACGAAATATTAGCACCCGACGTCAGTGAGGATTGTCTTTATCTGAATATTTGGCGTCCAGCTAAATTAAAGGAATCAGAAAAAATTCCAGTGATTATTTATATTCATGGAGGAAGCAATAAAGGTGGATGGTCTTATGAACCAAATTATATTGGTCGGGAATTGGCAAAACGCGGCATTGTAGTAGTTACGATTGCATATCGTCTTGGCGTTTTTGGTTATTTTTCCCATCCGAATTTGACTCATTCAAATTTTGGACTACTTGATCAAATACAGGCGATAAAATGGATTAATGATAATGCAGAAAGATTAAATATTGATAAGTCACGGATCGTAGTTATGGGAGAATCTGCAGGCGCAAACTCGATTGACTTTCTAGTCTCTTCACCATTATCTAAAAATTTGTTTACAAGAATTATCCATCAAAGTGGAGGTTCTTCTATCACTGGAAGAGCAAAAAGATCGGAGCATTTATTGCTGGGCGAGAGACTCGGAACAAAAGTGTCCGAAGGATCCGAGATTGACCCAATAGAAAAGCTAAAAAACTTGCCAGCTAAAGAGATTTTGACTATCTCCTCCGCTATTTATGATGGGCATATTTTTGAACCTGTTGTGGATATGCAAAGTGTAATTGAACCAATAAGAGAAACTATTATTAAGAATGAACTGGGAAGGATCGATGTTTTAATTGGATCAAATAATGACGAGTGGCTTATGTACATGGATGGCAAGCAAGATATCGATGATTGGTTGAATCAAGAGGCAAAATTTAAAAATCATAAAGCTATAAAGGAAATTCTGGCAACTGAACAAACCGACATAAGAAAAATAGATCTTTCTCGAACTGCAAAATATTATGTATGCCCTTCTTTAGAGTTGGCCGATGAATTATCAGATCAAGGAGGCAATGCCTGGTTTTACAATTTTACTCGCCAGCGAGCTGGCGAGTTAGGATCAAAAATGGGCGCGTACCATGGTGCCGAGCTACCATATGTTTTCAATACCCATGATTCATGGCTTCCGACAAAAGAAATGGATGTTGCTTTGACAGATGAAATCCAAAAATATTGGATTAATTTCGTTAAATATGGCGATCCTAATGGAGAGAATCTGGTGTTATGGCCAAGATTCACTAAGAAAACTAGGAGCGTTCTTTATATTGGCGATAGGTACTCAACAGGATCACACTACAGCGAGCCGCTATGTGAATTTTTTTAGAATCTATTAATTCATAGATTAGAAAGTAGGTCGATATATGCTTCGATTGAAAATGGTCGGCCTAAGAATTCTTCAATAAATTCATCTGCTGGTTTTGAGCCTGCTACCTCTAAAATTTTTCTTCTATAATCACTCGCCACCGCAACATTATTAAGTCCCTCATCTTTAAATCTCTCAAATAGATCAGTCGCAATAGCCAAGGACCACTGATAAATATAATAGTTGGAGGAGTATCCATTTAGATGGCCGAAGTTGTTGTAAAAGTAGGTTCCATCAACGTATGGATATGGTGAGTACTCTTTTTGTAAATCTTTTAACATTTCGATTAAGTTAATTTCTTCTGGACTTTTGGAGTAAAAAGAAAGGGATACATTTGAATAAAAGAGTTGTTGTGCGGTGCCCATGGCCTTTGTAAAATTTCTTGCTGCATTCATCTTATTTATCAATCTATCAGGAATGGGTTCTCCAGCATCATTGGTAGCAAACTTCTGAAGTGTTGATTTGTCCCATATCCATTCCTCTAACATTTGAGATGGAGCTTCTACAAAGTCTCTCTCCATTGACATACCAGTAAGATCAAGCCAGTCCTGAGTTCCAGAGAACATATTATGTAAAAGATGCCCAAACTCGTGAAGATAAGTTTCGACCTGATTATGCTCCATGTAGTCTTTTGGGAAATTGGTTGCAAGTCCCGACAATGGGAGTTGATCGGAATTTTTTAATCCAGATCGAAGAGTCCAGTGAGCGGCATGTTTATATTTATCCTCCCTTGGATGCATATCAAGATAAAAGCGACCAATGGGACTTCCATTTTCTTGAATTTCCCAAGCTGAAACATCTTCATGCCAAGTATCTGTTTTCCAGCTGACAATACTTACGCCAAAAAGCGATTCTGTTAAATCAAATATGCCCGATTGGACTTTATCAAAGTGAAAATATCTTCGAACTTCTTTAGCATCTAGGGCATAGGATTCTTGCCTGACTAAGTTTGAAAGATAACTACTTTGCCAGGCTTGTATCTCAGTTGCTTCAGGATTTATTTTTTTCTGCCTCTCCAAAAGTACTGCTAAGTCATTTTTTGATGCATTTTTCACTGCCACACCCAATTCGTTTAAAAACTTGGCAGCTCTACTTGGCGATTGCATCATTAATCCGTCCATCGCTAATGCTGCATAGTTTTCATACCCGAGAACACTCGCTAGTTCATGCCTTTTAGTGATAAGTTTCATTAAATTATCTGAATTTGAGGGCGATCCTATTGATTTAGAAGCGACATAGAGTCTTCTTCTGAGTTCGTCATTATGAGCATATTGCATGATAGGAAAGTAATCAGTGTAATCTGTACTGATTTTGATTTTTCCATTCTTGTCAGCTTCGCGTGATGCAATGAAATCAGCGGGTAGCCCATCAAGCGCCTCTAAAGTTGTTTCGATGTATCGAGTATCCTCTCGAATTGTTTGATCAAAGTTGCTCCCTAGTTCTGTTATTCGTTCGTTTAAATTCTTAATTTTTGCCCTAATTTCCTCACTTTTATCAACACCACTTTTTCTAAAATCTCGAAGTTTTCTTTTGACCATAAGTTTTTCAGGATCGTTTAAACTTTTGGTTTCTATTAATGCTACACGATCAAAAAATTTTCTAGAGAGGCTTATCTCAGTTGCAAAGCTAGAGTAGTTTTGCACACAAATGGTGGCGGCATTTCTAATTTCTGGATCAGGATGAACTGATCTCATATACCAAACATGTTGAATTCTTTGTAGAGATTTTCCCATTTCATCATAAGGTTGGAAAACAGATTGAAGTGTTGGTTCGTCATTGCTATTTTCAAGTCTTGTAAGGATTTCTCTCGATTCTTCAATCACGTTTTCACACATCGAAGTGAGAGAGTCTGGCGCGATATTATAGTCCCACCCATCGAGCGCATTCGAAACCTTTATTATTTCTTCGGATATTTTTGGATCAGTATGCTCTTTATTTTGGCAAGAGCTTAACAAAGCAGCAGAGAACATAAGGCTTAAGATCTGAGTGTAACGCAATAACTTTTTCATTAATTAATACCATTTTTTATTGATAATTTTACATTAAATAGAGTCAATGATGATTATCTGAGACTTTTGAAATATTTAATATCCTAAGATTATTCATTTCACTTTTTGCGAGTAGAAATTTTATTAATATATGATAAGTGTCCAAATCAAATTCAAAATCTTGTAAAGAATTAATTTTCTCTGAGGGAATTTTCAGAATTGGGCGAGAGCTTCCCGACAATCCAAAATTATAAAAATCCTCCTCATTTTTAATTTGTCCTATATATTTCCAATCACTGATTAAATGATAAGCATTTTCGATATTTGAATCTGTAGATTTTTCTTCGATAAGAATAGGACCTGCATATGGCCAAATATGTCTCTGATATTTTCTTACAGCTGAATCTACTCGCAGATTGTAATCTGAAGCACTTTCCTGATTAACGCAAGCACCGAAACATTTGTTCAGCTGGGTTCTAAAACATGCTTTATTTCTACTTTTTTCCAAGCAGGATAATTGATGGCAAAGTGAATATTCATCTACAAGTTTAGTTATCTGTTTTTTTGCTTGAGTAAGAGACCGGAATAATCCATACCTATCAAGAAGCAGTTCGTCATTAATCTGAACTTTTTCAATGTCTATCTCTTTATACCCATGTTCATTGGTTTTCGTTTTGATTTGATACAGATGTTTTGTTTTTTTTAAACGTCTGTTATATATCGGATTGAGACTTTTAATCTCTTTGCTCTCTAAAAGTTGTGCACTAAAGTCGGATATTGTTTCTTTAAAATCGATATGAGAAATCTTTAGATTTAATTTAAAATCTTTCGAGTTCTTATGATCCGAGTAAAAATGAGACATTACTCGGTTATTGATGTTAATGCTCTTACCTATATAAAGTAAATTCCGGTCCTTATCATAAAAATAGTACACGCCAGGTTTTTGGGGAAGCTTATCAATCTCTGATACCGCTACGTTTGGAGGTATTGAGGGCCTTTTAAATTGCGAGGCGCAGGCGCTTGATATAGCATCAATATCAAATATTTGAGAAGTACGAATAAAAAATTCAGCAATCATTTCAGCATCATCGAGTGCTCTGTGACGGTTTGCTATAGGAAGATCAAATCTTTTTATTATTGCGCTAAGTCCATGACTTTTAAATTGAGGATATAAATATCGGCTGAGCTTTACTGAGCATAGTGTTTTTGAATTAACCTTCAATCCAAGACGTGCAAATTCAGCTTTTAGAAAGCCATAATCAAACCGAGCATTATGAGCAACAAATACACGATCTTTTAAAACTTCCTCAATTTTATTCGATAGTTGCTCAAAATCTGGAGCATTGCGAATCATTTCTGAATCGATTCCGGTAATTTTAGTGATTAATTCGGGGACTATTACCCCAGGATTAACAAAACTTTGCCATCTTTCAATTATGAGACCGTTTTCAATGATTAATAGCCCGACTTCAATAATCCTGTGGTAATTTGGATTACCCCCTGTCGTTTCACAGTCAAAAAGCACCATTTTCTTTGGAAAGCCTTTAGAAATCGAGGAGAAGGATTTTTCAAACCAATCTAGTTGCATTTTTTTAGTAATTGTTAAAGGTCTTTGACCGTACGAAATATCGTTCTAATTAGGATTCAATTATTTAGATTTTACTCGCAACTATTTCAGTATTCTCAAAGCTGATTTGGCCAAAGATACCTGTTCGAAGTTCATCAACAATAATTTCTGATATTTTTGTTAAATCTATCTTGCCGCCTTTAGAGAGGCACCCACGTTTTTTCGCTAGCAATTCAATGATTTCATGTTCGTCTTGAGATAAAAGATCTATTTTGTATCTAGCTTTCAAATAATCAGGGTATTTTTGAATTAAAAATTTTATGATGTAGATAGCGATTTCATCATATCCAACAGCGGTATTTCTGATTGATCCCAATGCAGCTAATTTTAATCCACTTTCAGGGTCCTCTATTTTCGGCCATAAGATTCCTGGGGTATCAATTAACATAATGCCATTTCTTAAATTAATTTTTTGTTGACCTTTTGTAATTGCGGGTTCGTTACCAGTTTTTGCAATCTTTTTGCCCGCCAACATATTTATCACGCTTGATTTACCAACATTTGGTATTCCAACGACCATAGTCAACGTATTTTTCCCTTCTTTTCGTTCACTTAGTTGTGAAATTAAATTCACGATTTCATTTTTTGACTCACTTGTCATTGCATTAATAGCAATGGAATTTTGATACTCAGACTTGTTGTAGTATTGCTGCCATTTTTTCGTATCGAGAGGATCACTGAGATCGCTTTTGTTAAGAAGTTTAATCACTGGTTTTTCTTTGACAATTTTGTCAATTACCGGGTTAGAAGAGCTATGTGGGGCTCTGGCATCTAATATTTCAATAATCACATCAATGGAAGATAAGCTCCGAGCTATCTCTTTGGTAGCTTTATGCATATGTCCGGGGTACCACTGAATAGACATCTTGAAATTTCTCTAAGGCAACAACTATTAAAAATTATTTAAATAACTCATGTATGGTATCAAGTATAACTGTCGATAAAAATAGTATATTGTTTGATAACATTTTAAGTAGGCTGAATGTAACTATGATTCGTTTTAAAATATACTTACTTCTAAAGAAAAGGATTATAAAGTTACAAAATGGTTAAAGATTGTGGGTCACATCTATTGTCACGGCGTTCGTTTTTGCGAGGAACGTCACGTTTTGCAATTGCATCAGCGATAGCATCCAACTCGTTGGGAGTCGCAGGATTGATGAGAGCAAGCCAGTCAATGGCAAGTACCGAAGGATACAAAGCTCTTGTATTCGTTTTTTTGAATGGTGGTAATGATTCATTTAATACTTTTGCACCACTTGGCTCTAGCGCGCTCAGAAATAATTACGTGACAAACAGAGGCGTTTTAGGTTTAAGCCAATCTGAACTCATAGAGTTAAACATACAAAACTCAGTGAGGGTTTTTGGAGAACTTGAGTCAAGTAGTTTTGGCATACACCCTGAATGTGCGCATTTAGCTGAAATGTTTAACAATAGAGAGCTCGCGGTGATGTGCAATATTGGGAATCTTGTCGCCCCAGTTACTCGAGATCAATACATGGGTAATACCACGCAATCAGTCAGTCTGCCACCGAAATTATTTTCACATTCCGATCAGCAGCGACAGTTCCAAAGTGAGCCCACGAGTCGATATTCTTATGGATGGGGAGGGAGACTGGCCGAGTTGTTAACCTCATATAATACCAATCCACTAATATCGCCATTAATTTCATTAGCGGGATTGAATCCATTTCAAGTCAGTTTAGAGGGGGAGATAAATCCATATACACTGGGTAATGAAGGTATTGTTCCATTGAAGCGATTTGAGGGTGCTCGAAGTCAGATGGTGACAAATTATATGGCGACTATTGATGAAAACGCACATCTGATGGCACAGAAATACACCAATGTTTTTAGCTCTGCCACGGTTGCTCAAGAGATTATAGAATCGGCATTTTCAACTGCTGAGAGTTCTGGAGTTAATTTTGATGATATATTCACAAATGCAGGTGTTGAGTCTGATAGCGTGATTGGAAATAGGCTAAAGACTGTAGCGAAGATGATAAAAGGACGATCTCAAGAGTCCAATAAAAGGCCAATTTATTTTGTTGAAATGAATGGTTTTGATCAACATGCGAATATGCTGCCCAACCACAGAAATCGGATGAGAGAGATGAATGCAGCACTGAAAGGATTCCGTGACTGTCTTATGGAGCAAGGTGATTATGATAAGGTTTTAACATACGTGGGTTCAGAATTTGCAAGAACACTCACTCCAAATGGGAATGATCCAAGTACAAGTGGGAGTGATCACGCATGGAGTGGCCATGCCTTTGCTTTTGGAGATATGATTGATGGTGGTAAATTCTTTGGGACTCATCCTGATCTTGCTCTAGGAAGTGGTCTAGACGTCGGCCGTGGCAGGTTTATTCCAACGAATTCGTCATCGCAGTGCTCCGCAATTGTTGCAAATTGGATGGGTGTTGCTCAAAGTGATTTAAATATTATATTTCCATCACTCCAAAACTTTGATAGCCCTTTTGATGAGCAAACTAATCTAAATTTTATCAAGGTGAGCTAGGCGAAAATGCGGTATATAAAGCTAACAAGTTTCGTTTTTCTGACTCTTATTGTTTCGTGTGGCGGCGGTGGAGGTGCTCCTCCTGAACCAGCTCCATCCCCACCTGCTCCTCCTGAGCCACCAGCCTCCTCGGAAATTTCACTGCTAGTTGATCAAAATATGGCGTATGAAAAATCTGGAATTGCAGCGGAAATTTTGATCAGTAGAACTGGCGATACGGAAGCTATAGAAGTTTTACTAGCTTTTGCTGGAAGTGAATCCCCGGTAGAGAGCTCCGCCTCTTCTAATGATTACCAATTATTTAATGAGAATGATGAAATTCTAAGTGATTCGATTAATTTGGTACAAGGTGAGAGCACAAAAAGAATTATTATTCGACCAGTTTCAGATGATGTGAGAGAGGTACCAGAGACTCTTGTTATAACAGCTGTTGAAAATAGTGGTTACACTTTATCTGATCAAATATCTGCTGAAATTTTGATAAATGATGCATCGAATGAATACGGGAATAGTAGATTATTCCTGGGCACGTTTAGATCGCAGGATAATGTTCAAACTGCGGCTTCCGGGCTACTGAGTTTTTTATTGCAGGGTGATAATTCAAAAGGAGTGCTCACGTACACATATGACAATTTAGGCAGCGAAAGAATCGATCAACATATTCATTTATCGCCTTCTGGGACAGTCATCCACGACATCAAGGATGAAGACTTAGAGCAAAGTGGCTCTCTAAGTCAGTACGAATGGAATATGGAACCAGGGGGTATTTTTACCACAAAACAGCAAATGTTAGACACTCTATTTAATGGAGAATTTTATGTAAATGTTCATTCTGCAGACAATCCTGGTGGTGAGATTCTCGCCTATATGTCATTTGACGCATTTGCAGAGCCACCTCTCCAAGAAGAGTTAACGGTGGCTGATGTTGACTATGATATTGTTCGTTTTCTTAATCAGGCTACATTTGGTGCGACTCCGAGAGATTATGAGCAATTGCGTAGTTTGATTGATCAAGATGGCGCAAATCGCCTGCAGGTTTATGAGTTATGGATAGATCAGCAGATATCAGCTCCGAGAACTAGCATGCAGGATCTTGATAATCATACTTACTCTGTATTTTCTGAATATAGCCAGAGTTCACTAAAAAGAGAGAGTTTTTGGCCTATTGCTCTTTATGCAAATGATCAACTTAGGCAGAGGATGACTTTTGCTCTTAGTGAAATCTTAGTTATAAGTACAGAAAATTCCATGATTCGTAATAGGCCGCAAGGTTTGGGTTCATATTGGGATACACTTGCTAACGAATCATTTGGTTCATACAAAGCTTTGCTCAAGGATGTCACCCTGCATCCGATGATGGGTGTATATTTAAGTCATCTGATAAACAGCAAAGCAAATGAGGACGCTGGAACTTTTCCAGACGAGAATTATGCACGAGAAGTTATGCAGCTATTTACCTTCGGATTAGTGCACAGAAATAAAGACGGCTCGGTAGTTCTTGGTGATGATAATCTCCCCCTTGCGACATACGATAACGAGACTATACGTAATTTAGCTAGAGTATTTACTGGACTTGGGCTCAGTTATGCTGCTGATAGTACTGGAAACTCAGTCTATGAAAATACTAATTTTAACCGCTCTTATTGCGGTCCAAATGGTTCTTTACATTATTGTTGGACTCAACCAATGAAATTTTTCCCAAGTTATCATGACTTCGAAGAGAAACTTTTATTTGTTGATAATGGGGATCAGATAGTTATACCTGGGAGCGCAGACACTGGTGTTGATCAAGCCGTAAATGAGCTCGAAATGGTGATCGAAGCTTTAGTTGAACACAACACAACAGCACCTTTTATAGCACGTCGCTTAATTCAAAGGTTTGTAACTTCAAATCCAAGCAACGCTTACATTGAGAAGGTAAGTTCGGCATTTGGTCAAGATGGTGATTTAAAGCAAGTGATTAAAGCTATTTTGCTGGATCCCGAAGCGCGTTCACCATCTGTGGTCGCATCTAGCTCATTTGGAAAATTTAAAGAGCCAATCCTCCAGCTGACGGCAGTATTTAGGCTTTTTAATGCTAGCTCAAAGATAGCGTTAGGAGAGGGCGATGCTGATTTAGGGTTAATAGAAACTGACTATGTGAATGCTGATCATTTTGCCTCAAACGCAACTTTTATCAAGATTGGAAATGTGGGAGGGGGTATTGGACAAGAAGCACAAGCGGCACCATCAGTCTTTAATTTCTTTTCACCAGACTATTCACCGTCTGGCAAGCTAGCGAGTGAGGGCCTCGTAGCCCCAGAATTAACTTTGATAACAGAGAGTCAGATTTATTCAATGTTTAATCAATATGACCAACTTCTCCATAATGGATTTGTCAATTTCAGACGAAATCCGTTCTCCAGCGAAGAGGCAAGGGTTCGAATTGATACCACTGGCTTAGGAGATCTTTGGGAGAGCACACCAGGTGATACGCAAGAGAAAGCAACTGCTTTGGTTGATTTTGTGGATTTTTATCTGAATAGCGGAAAGTTAAAAAGGACCTCTAACTCAGGAACCCGTTCCGAGCTTATTGAGCAGGTAGAGAGTGCGAGTTGTGTATCAGCACCGATTTGTGATCGTGATAAACTACTGATTTATGGTGCGGCTTTGGCGCCTGAATTTCAGATACAACAATAATTATTCGCCCGGTCGATACCTCCGTTCGATTAAATGTTGACGTTTCTTGTCATCAAACAGTGGGTCGTGTAAAACTTCGTTTGCAAAATCTAAAGCTTGATCCGAGTAGTGAGAAGAGCTCGAATCTAAAGTGGCAGAACCAAATTGGTGAACACCTGAAATCTTTTGTTTTTTGTTCTCATCCCATGAAACTAAATAATATAGACCATCACCTGCAATGTTGGTTAGATATCCCTCTTCTTCAAGACCAATACCATAAATTGCTCTCAATGTATCGGGGCCTCCACCTAGTGGAACGTTTATATCTCCTCTTATGTGACGATTTACTGAGCCCCAGTTAGGATCAAGGCGGCCCATTTTATCAAGAATTAAATCAGTACACCTTTTCAACTCTTTAACGGGATCAGGAGGAGTTTTACCTTGTTGCTCGGCTAACCATTCTGCTCCTATGATACAGGTACCTAAAGCGGCACCTTGATTATTTTTCGCTGTTGACGCATCCCAATTTCTTAGAATCGCTTGAGCGCTTCTATACAATTCCCGTTTTTCTGAGTTAAATTCTTTTGAGTCTGCGAGGATTGCTTTTTTGAGATACTTGTATGCGCGCGAATTTTTACTATATTTTTTATCATGCTTTATCTCAAAAAATGTTCTTTCGTCAATGGAGTCTAGATTTGAGAGCAAATCAAGCCCTCTAACGGCTCGATTGGTCATTCTGGTTGGAAACCCATCTTCCAGTGAGTAATTGTCTTTTACTGGGTTGTCGATCTCTGCTGTCACAAAAAATGGAGATTGATTCGCACTTATTAAATAGCCAGATGATGGATTTATAACCATAGGAAGTTTATTAAAATCCATATAGTCCTTCCAGATCAGTGAGCTTTTATCACCCGGGAGATAGTTATTCCAGTTGTAACCGGGTTCTCGAATTGGTGTCATAGAGTTATGAATAAATGCAATATTTCCCTCTCGGTCCGCATAAACAAAATTGAAGCTAGCGAATGTATGCATTTCCATAGCTGAAAACCATTCATCAAAATTTTTTGCTTTGCTCATCGCAAGCCACTGCTCCACTTGTTTGATTTCATTCATTCCCGCATATCTAATTGCATATGTGCCATGATCAGTTTCAATAGCGGGACCATGTTTCGAATATAAAACTGTGCGTTTCACACGCCAGGGCAGGAACCCTAATATTTTTACTCTCAAAGATATTGTTTTTTCGCGAAACGTCTGCCACTCGCCATCAAGAAGGTATTGACGTGAATTATTTGGATTAATTTTTAAAACAAAGATATCCATCAAATCTGGTCGATTAACAGTAGCACCCCAGGCTAAGTTTTCGTTAAAACCTACACCTATTGTGGGGCTACTTGGAAATAAACCACCCATCACATTCAGGCCTTCTTTAGATTGAATATGCGCTTCATACCAAGCGACAGGACCCGTAGCAGGCTGATGTGAATTAATCGCGATTCTAGTAGCTTGATCAGAGGTAAAAGGTTTGGAAACGGCAATTGCATTTGATCCGACGGGAAGATTATCAATGACAACACCGTCAGGTTGTAAAGTTTCGTTTAATCGGTTTTCTTCTGTTTTCATACTAATAGGTCGTGCTCGTTTTTCTTCAAAAAGTTCAGTTATGTAACTTTCGAAACCATAAAAAAGAAGGTGTCTGACCATGTAGCCTGCGATAATGTCTTTAGATGTTATAGGTAAGAGATTTTTATTGGTTGATTCTGGGTGTTTTGAGGCATAAAAATTTAAACCATCGACAAATGCATTGAGATATTCTTTGGTGTGTTCACTGAGCTCTGAATCATAATATTTGTCAATAGAGTCCCAAATTTCAAGCCAATGGATTAGATAATCTGTTGTGACTGCATCTAAGCCATTGATGGCTGCATTTGATCCCCTGAAAAACGGAATGCTGTCATGAATTAATTCCCAGTTGTCTTCAGCTTGTGCATAAGCAAAGCCAAATGCCGCGTCTCTATCAGTCTCACCGAAGATATGTGGGACACCTCTAATATCACGCTCTATGAATACATCATAATTTTCAAATTCGTTTACAATGTCTGGTGGCCCTTTGGAAATCGCGCATGAATTTATAAATAGGGAGGAAAATATAATTAAAAGCATATTAAATTTCATCACGAAGTTTTCCCGTCGGAATATCAAATTGTTATTAAACTTAATAAAAGATTAAATCACTGACATGATATCTTTTTATATGCATTCAGGTAAGTATCGAGTATGGCACTGCGCAAAATCTTAATTGGCTTCTCGTTGCTGTTTAGTTTGTTAACATTCAATTATTTATATCAACCGATTGAACGAATTAAGCTCGCATCTAAAAGTTTTGATCAACCGATTGTAATGGAGATAGATAACTTAAAATTCAGGGACCTCAATAGAAATAAATTACTAGATGAATATGAAGACTTTAGAAATGCTACATCATTGCGGGTTGATGACCTTTTAAAAAAAATGACGCTCGCAGAAAAAGTCGGTCAGATGATGCATCCGGCAGTGAGCATTAATCCTGATATGGCTTTGAGAGCTTTTCATTTTGCCATGGGTAGAAAAACACTTGATGAGAGCAATATTTTAGAGAGACATATAACGCATTTTAATTTTTATGGAAACCCATCGCCCAAAGGTTTGGCTAAACGATTAAATTATTTGCAGCGGGTTGCTTCTAAGGGAAGATTAGGAATTCCGCTCTCAATTAGTTCAGACCCGCTACATGAGGTAAAAGGAGGTGGTATAGCAGCTTTTTCCATTAATGGATTTTCTAAATGGCCGTCGCAGCTCGGATTTGCTGCAACTAGAGATTCGAAACTAATTGAAAAATATGGGGAAATAGCAGCTAAGGAATATAGAGCTGTCGGCATTCATACCGCTCTGCATCCAATGGCTGATCTTGCAACTGATCCAAGATGGGCCAGAAATTTTGGTACTTTTGGATCAAATGCTGATTTAGCTTCAGAGTTTACATACGCTTATATGAAGGGATTTCAAGGAAAGGAGTTATCCTCGGAAAGTGTAATGACAATGGTGAAACATTTTCCGGGAGGTGGGCCTCAAGAAAATGGCTTAGATGCTCATCTTCCTAGTGGCAAAAATCAGATCTATCCCGGAAACAATTTCGATTATCATGTATTACCTTTCTTAAAAGCAATAAACAATGGATTGCGAGCTATCATGCCTTACTATGGAATACCCATGGGACAAACAAGCGAGGATGTTGCAATGGGATTTAACCGCAATATTCTAACAGAACTTCTCAGAGATGAATTAGCTTTTGAAGGTGTAGTTTGTTCTGATTGGGGAATTATCTCTGGACGACCTTGGGGTGTAGAAAGTCTTTCAGAGTCTCAAAGATATGAAAAAGCAATCTTGGCGGGTGTCGATCAGTTTGGAGGAGAGAATGATGTGAAAAAAGTAATCAATCTTGTTCAAACGGGGAAAATTTCAGAATCCTTAATTGATCGCTCGGTTATAAGAATATTAAAAAATAAATTCGATCTTGGCCTATTCGAAAAACCTTTTGTGGATGAATCTCTGATAGATCGATCTCTAGATAAGACCGAATACAAAAGAGCAGGATTAAATGCTCAAAAAAGATCAGTTGTACTGCTTAAAAATAGCGATTTGGATGAAGCTGTCTTACCTATTTCTTCAAGTTCGCATATATATATCGACGGATTGAATGCTGAGGTTGGTAGTCAATTTGGCGAAATTGTATCAGATCCAAAAAATGCTGACTTTATCATTATGAACATTGCTTCTGTTTTTAACGGAAATCAAGATCCTGGCTCAAATAAGTTGATAGATGAATTGTTGTCTACGGTTATTCCTGATGTGAATCTTAATTTGAATCCAGATACCATTGCCAAAGTTATAGAATATAGCAAGGTAGCAACTTTAATTGTTGTCGTAGATCTTAATAGGCCTGCTATTTTGAGCTCAATAGATAATTTTGTGGATGGGCTCGTTGGAACGTTTGGAGTGTCAGACGAAGTAATCTTTAAGATGATATTTGGAGATTTCAATCCGACAGGTAAGTTGCCTTTCGAAATCCCAAAATCAATGAATGAGGTATTGCTTCAGAAAGAAGACTTACCAGATGATACTGACCTACCGACGTATTCTTTTGGTTTTGGACTCAGTTATTAGAGTAATAAACTCCTTGATAAACTGTCCCTTCGACTTTAATACTTGAGATTCTGCTTTGAATAACCGTCAATGGATTTTTATTTAAGACCACAAAATTTGCCATCTTCCCGACCTCAATAGAGCCTAACTCATCTTGTAATTCTAATGTTTTTGCGGCTGAAATTGTAATTGCTTTTAAAGCATCGTAACTATTCAGTCTCTGATGTTGAGACACTTTTGTAGATCGATGAGAGATTCTGTTTATTGCGGTTGAGGCTAATGTCAGTGGAGAGAGTGGGGCCATCGCAAAATCAGAGTGAAATGAAAAATTTATATCTCTTCTAGCCAATGAATTTGCTGTTACTAAATTTTGTGCTCTCTGTGCACCAAGTCCTGATTCTGTGTATTTGTTAGAAAGTGCCCATAGATAATAGGGATTGATTGATGCTTCTGCATCCAGATTTTTGATTCTTTCAGCAAGGGAATCTGTAAAATAGCCCATATGATGAAGTGTTGTATTATGATTTTTTCTTGGATAAGCCTTATTAGATTCATCAACTAACTCTAAAAGATGACTTATAGCTTTGTCTCCGTTGGCATGAATATGTAGTTTGAATTTCTCTCGCCAATAGAAATGGAATAGATCAGATAAGTAGGCTGGAGGAGTCATCCACTTTCCTTCAGACAAATTATTATAGCCATCAGATACCTGCATTGCTTGTGAATAGATAGCACCATCTGCAAAGATCTTAATTTGCTCATTTAAAAACTTTATGTTCCCCGTATCATATTTTGTCAGTGAATTAATAAATTCCAATGTCTCTTGCCTTGATTTTTTTGCATTTTCTAGTCGCGCTGCGTTTGGAATTAAATACACGCTATATGGCGGTTTTTTTTCCATCTCATACTTCAAAAGTGCCAATTCATTTTCGAAGTTGATATTCGGAAATCCCGGTTCAGCTATTGTGGTAATTCCATTCCTTTGAATTATTTCAGACATTATAGCGAGTCCTCTTAAGTACCTTTTTGGCTCGAGGAGATGCTTTGACAACATGGGAATAATTGAAGCAAAACCAGCTTCAAAAAAATGTCCTTTCTCCCAATTGACCTGCGGATGATTGGTGAAATTAGACTTTTTTATATTAAATAATTGTATTGCTTTGTCATTCAAGTAAGCCTCATGGAAGGATCGATGAATTATTACCAGAGGGATCTTGGATGATACTTTATTAAGCAAGTCGCGGGATATTTGCCCATGCCATAATTGATGATAACCCCACGAAAAAAGAACTTTTTCCAATGATGAGTGATTTGAAACTGTATTGGATAGAATTTTGATGTACTCACTGTGACTTTGAGCAGCTTGACTAAGTCCATTTGGAAGTGACCATTCAAATGGAGCGATAATTTTATTGGGCAGAATTATTGCTGCTAACGATGGATGCACGTGAGGTTCAATAAATCCAGGCAAAAGAGTTTTGCCTTTAAGATTGATCTCTATTGCATTGGGATTACGTTTTATTGCTTCATTTCTGGAGCCAACGAATATAATTTTGTTTTTGTTGATCGCAATGGCTTCATGATATGAGGCTCTATTTGGATTACTCATCGGTATTATTGGCCCACCATGAATGATGTAAGATCCGGGAGACTTAATAGATTGAGTGGTGGGTTCTGGATCTGAGTGGGAGAATAATATGTTAAAGAACAAAAATGTGAAGGAGAAAAATTTAAAGCTAAAGTGATGTGTCACTCTCTTAATGTTTTCATTCTTTTTACACGACCCCATTAAAATCCGAGGTCTTCTTGGGTGACTTGAATAATAGCTTTCCCATTCGAAATAAATGCATTTACAAGAATAGGTCTGCAACATACATGACAGTCTTCAGTGTAAGTTTGAGATTCTGACGGATCTATTAATAAATCAATCGTCTCCCAACAGTAAGGGCAGGTTATAGATTCTTCAAGTAATTCTCCAAACACGTACTATTCACCCCGCCATTCTTTTAGGTCATCATAGAAATCATTCGCTATTACCCGAGCAGTCATTTTTGCAGACATCATAACGCTTGGTGTCCCGGCACCAGGTTGCGTACTCGCACCTACAAGGTATAAACCTTCGATATCCTCCGATTTGTTATGCGGTCTAAAGAATGCCGAATGAGTAAGCCGAGGTTCAACGCCAAAGCTATTACCTAAATGGCTATTTAATATGTTTTCAAAATAGTCTGGAGTAATAAATTCACTATGAACAAGATTTTTTTGTAAGTCAGGGATGTATCCTTCTGAGTCTAAAAAAGACAGAACTATCTTTGTCAGCTTCGGCCCTTCAATCGACCAATCAATATTACTCGCATTGTTGGGTACCGGGACAAGGGTATATGCAGCATGGTGTCCCTTTGGTGCAAGAGACCTGTCTGTTAAAGTTGGTATGTGAAGGTATTGGCTAAAATCTTTAGCTAATATTTTTCTTTTAAATATATCGCTCAATAATGCTTCATATCTTGGTCCAAGAATTATATTGTGATGCCTGAGATTTAATTCTTTGTCATATTTAAAGCCAAAATAAATAACAACTAGAGACATCGAGTAATTCATTTTTTTGACTTTCCAATCTTTATTCCATCTTCGAAACTTATTATTTATAAGACGCATATAGGTATTGGCATAATCACCATTGCTTACTACCACATTAGATTTAAGTAATTCACCATTTCTTATTTGAACCCCAGATACCTTGGGTTTTGAGAAGAAGTTTTGTCTTTTATTTATTGTAATTTCTTCAATTTCAGAATTGTATTTTATTTGACCGCCTAGCTCGTGATATTTTTTAACCATCCCATTGATCAAAGCTCCAGTGCCTCCCATCACATAATGAACACCCCATGTTTTTTCGACGAAGTGTATCATCGAATAAATGGCGGGTACTGATAGAGGATTTCCTCCTACCAAAAGTGTTTCAAAACTAAAAACTTGACGCAACTTGTCACTTTTAAAGTATTTACTAGTAAATGAGAAAAGACTTCTTACTGCATCTAGTTTTAAGAGATCAGGCAGTACTTTAAACATCTCTTTTGCGCTGCCAAAAAAAGTATAACCTAACTCTAAAAATCCCCTTTTAAAAATTGCTTCAGCATCCTGATGAAATCTTTCATAGCCTTCTAGGTCCTCCTCCTCAATCTCTTTGATCTGTCTTCGTGTATTAACTGGATCACCATCATAGTCAAAGTAGGTTTTGTCATGGAAGTAGATTCTGTAGAATGGCTTTATTGGGACAATCTTTGCATATTTTTTTGTTGAGGTTTTTTCTGAATCCTTATTAAGAAGAACCTCTTGAGGGAAGTCCGGCTTATTAAGATCATCTTGTAGTTGTTCTAAAGAAAATAACTCTTCAATAAAATGTGGGACGGTAATGACTGTGGGGCCCATATCGAAAGTAAACCCTTTCACTTTTTTTACATAGGCCCTTCCGCCGGGAGCATCTAATTTCTCTAGTATTATTGTATTAAAGCCAAGGCTTTGTAATCTAATCCCTAATGAAAGCCCACCGAATCCAGCACCAATTATAATCGCGGTGTTACGGCTTTTATGAAGTTCACTTTTATGATCTTTCATCATTTAAGGTCTGCAAGAGGATGTTGAGATTCCGTCCAAGGACTATCAAAAAAAGGATTAACCATTGCATCGGTGACTTCCTTAATAGTCTTTGGATTCCAGTTCGGGGAATTATCTTTATCAATAACCAAAGCTCTTATGCCTTCAACCGTTTCAGTTTTTTCTCTGTATCTATCTAGGTGTTTTGTATTAAAGCAATGGTGAACAAGAGTTCTCTCCAGTCTTAACTCATCAGCCAGTGACATTTCCCGTCCCATTTTTATCTGCTTAAGCGAGACATTCATCATTAGCGGCGATCTTTTGGAAAGCAATGAAAGAGTTTTTTGTGCCCATTTTGTATCTGATTTTGAAAGCGAGGTTATTATTTGCTCTAGATGCTTATGTTGAAAAGCATCGTCAATCTCGGATGTTATCCAAGCACTATCCTCGCTTAGAGATGATGCCTCTACCCCTAAATAAAATTCCTTTATTCGCTCACTGGCGAGCCCGGAATCTGATTCAATTAGATCCCAAAGATCCTCTATTTTTGTGCTGTTAACCGCATAATCCGCCAAATTTGCGGCCAACGACTGTTGACCAGTTAATACTTGTCCGGTAAGCCCAAGATACTCCCCAATAAACCCAGGACATTTTGGGAGGAAATATCCTCCTCCAACATCAGGAAAAAGCCCAATATTTGTCTCAGGCATAGCAACTTTTGATCTCTCGGTTACGATCCGAAGTGATGCACCTTGAGAAATACCCATTCCTCCTCCCATGACAATACCATCCATAAATGCGATGTAAGGTTTGGAGTAGTTAAAAATCAGATGATTTAGCTTATATTCTTCTGTAAAAAAACGACCAAGATCAGAAATTTCATCAATACACGCTTTATGAAAAAACCGTATGTCACCCCCAGCACAAAAGTTTCCAAAATTTCCATTCTTGTCCGTACCTCGAATAGCTACAGCCTCGATCTTCGAATCAGCCGCCCACTCATTTAGAATCTTAGATAAACACAAAACCATATCTAAAGAGAGTGCATTTATTGCCTCGGGTCTATTTAGAGTAATAAGTCCAATGCCATTAGCAACTTTTGAGATAACATGATTCATCTATTTAACCCACAGTGCTCCCGGTTGATTGAATAAAAATGTCTCATCATTTTTCATATACCTTTACTTTTTTAAGGTCGATCAAGTTCCTACTGCCTGTCAAAAATAGCGCCCATTTTAACTGTTCGGTATAAACCGAAACAGCTTCAATCACAGCTTCACTTGATTTACGAGCAGGGCTCAAAAATGGTTGAGCAACTGCTGCAAGGTCACAGCCTAAGATTAAACATTTTGCCACATCTAGACCATTCCTAATCCCACCAGAACCAATTAGGTTAGCCGTGTTCATATTTCGTCTAATTAACTTAATCAACGAAACTGTATCCATTCCCCAGTCTAAAAATGGTTCAGCAACTTTCTTTAAGTAGTCATTTGAGTTTCTACTCATCTCTATCCTAGCCCAACTCGTTCCACCTCTTCCTGCAACTTCCATCCAGTTAATTCCCCCAAATTGCAATTTTTTTGCTGACCTTACACTTATCCCAGACCCTACCTCTTTCGCAATTATTGGAATCCTGAGTGATTCTGAGCATTTTTTTATCTCACTTAATATTCTCGACCAATCGGTATCACCTCCTGGCTGAATGAGTTCTTGAAGTGGGTTAAAGTGAATTACCATTGCATCGGCATTAACAGACTCTACGGCTCTCTTCACAAATTCTACGCCGTGATCTCTCACTTGCGTCGCACCTAAATTTCCTAGTATTAAAGCATCTGGCGCTATCTCTCGGATTTTTTGTGTTCTACCAGTTTCAATTGCAGCACGTTGCGAACCAAGCGCTAGAGGGATTTGTAGTTTTTGTGCTGCTTTGGCTAAATTTTCGTTTATTCTATCGCCTTCACGACTGCCACCCGTCATTGCTCCAATTATAAGGGGTGCCGAGATCGATTGGTTTAGGAACATAGAGCTAACATCAATCTCATCAAACGAGATTTCAGGCACACAATCGTGTTCCAGAACTAATCTATCGAATTCTGAATTCTCTGTTTTTCGATTTGTGGGATCCATCGCATATTCGATGTGTTCATCTTTACGCTTATCAATCGAAGTCAAATTACTCGCCTTTTATTTGCCCAGAAATCTACTAAAATCATGTGAGGCACCGTCAATGCAGCCAGACCAATGAATACCAATTTGATTAGTGTAGTGCTAAAAGTGTCATTTAGTGCAAAAAATGCAATAGCTAACAATGACCAAGTAACGATCGTATAACTTAACGTTTCAATAATATAAGAGGTCCTTTCAGACACATCAATTGATTTCCAAATTCTCAACATATGTCCGCGACTATGCCAAAAACAGAAATACAATGCGAAAGTAAGTAAAGCGGGTAAAAAATTGGAAATAAAAATAAAACAAGTTAGAGCGAGACTATGCTTAAGCCATTTCATATAATAAAACGAATATATTAAGTAAGTACTTACTATTATTATATAAAATGGAAAAATGTTTTCGATTATCAATATTAGTAGAGCACTATGATCATCGTTGGATAGTGCTGCAAAAATAGAGCTAACTTGATCTTTCTGCAGAGTTGGGAGCGCAATAGGTATGAAACCTGCATGAGCTATTAAAGGCAAAAGGGTCAATTTATTATCTTTCGACAAGTTCGAAATATCACTGAGCCCAAAATGAATTCCTGAAATTAATAAAAATATGGTAAGACTAATAAACGGCAAGCTAGACCAAATAATAATGACCACTAAGGCAATAGATAGATATAAAACATTAAATGATATCCACTCCATTAAATTCTTTGACCACCCAAGTTTTCTAGCAATCACTCCATCTAAGCTGCCATGAGGAACGCCAAGGATAATAATTAGAGCAATAGAGATTATGTCAACGATAGTCATAGCTAAAAAGCGTTTTAAAAAATGATTGTATAAAAATAAATTTCGGCAGTGCTGACATTACTTTAAACCATATCCTAATATTTTGTGAGCCTCGCATGAAAGATGCAAACTCATTTCCATCTAAGGCGCTTGAATGTTTAACAAAAATCTCAGCTGCAATGCTCGGATAATCTAATAGCACACGGTTGAAAACACTATCTAAAAAACCTAAAGGATAACCTTTGGTTTTCAGCAATAAACTTGAATCATTGTTAATTATTTTCTCAACAAGGGCATTTGCCTGTTGTTGGACAATTGAAAATGAATATCCTGATGATAATCGAACGCTGCCCCCGCGAACTCCAATGTCAATTAAATCTGAGGATGGCAGTTTTGTTTTGTGCATCGGAATTACTCCACGCTCCTCTCTTAACTTCTCTTTTATACTTAATTTATTTAAGGTGAGCCATTCTTCAATCGCATCATAATACCAATCGTCATTTTCAACATTCTTAGATAACATCGTTGATTCGACAAGTAGTTTGTTTCCCGAAAGCGGAAGAGCATAAATAAAATGAATTCCTCTCGATTGATCAGCTCTGAAGTCCATTAGTGTCACTGTATCAGTGTCAGTCAATATCTGATTTACTTCTATTTCCCAACCAATAAAGTGTTGTTTGAGTCCGTTTTCGTCTGGATTTGCAGGACGGCTGTCAAAAATTAAATCTGCTTTAAATCTTTTTTCTTGCGCCAATAAAAGAATCCTATCTGAGATTTTTTCTGTTTCCACATAACTAGAAATTAACTTCACTCTGTCATCTATAATTTTGGCACATCCCTCAAGATACTTTGTTGCATCGATTGCAATATAGCTAAAGTCCAAACTTTTGTGGACTACTTCAGACTGGTTCCCAACTATTTTCCAGCGTTTCCATATACCCTTCAAATAAGGCTTTAGCCTTGATACTTCTGAGTCATCCGCCCAAGTGCTCCAAGTTGCACTTTTAAGTTTAGGAGAGTGGGGTTCAAATATAATTATGCTTTTGTCACAGCGGGCTAATGATAACTTTGCAGCAAGAGTCATTCCCGCGTTACCGCCACCAAGAATTGCAATGTCAAATTCGTCAATAGTCAACGCCTGATAGTCCTTTTAAGTGGATGTGGAGATTTTTATCATGAGGCACTGTTCTAATAGTTGCCAAATCAATGAGAGATCTTAAGGTCAAAATAAATTTACTCCACTTGCTGACAATAGTTCTTCCCATCCACCAGTTGAAGTTATTTTTTGCAAGTTTAGTTCCTATAGCTTCGTAAATCCGAAGTGCAACGATAATCGCGAATCTCGAGCTGATAGGAAGTAACTTTGTGCCTTTAAGAGCGCTTTGGTAATATTTCTGCGATAAGTTAAGAAGCCTCTGAATTGCAAGAGAGACAGGTTCTTTACATGATGGAGTTATATTAAGAATATCATTTGTTTTTATCGAGTCACTAAGCCATTCAGATGGCAGATAGCGCCGACCCATATTGGCATCTTCAAGTACATCTCGTGCAATATTTGTTAATTGCATAGCAATGCCAAGATCTACTGCAAATTGGTTCGCAGTTTGAGTTTTGCATCCAAGAATCTTACACATCATTACTCCAACGGTTCCGGCGACGGCGTGACAATATCTCAATAACTCTCTTTCTGAGGTAAGCTCAACAATCTCTTGGTCTGAGAGCATACCAGCAATTAATTCCACGGCAGGTTGCGAGGAGAGATTATTTTTTTTACTCATTGCCAGAAAGTTTTTCACACAAGGTTCAGGATGATCTTGTTTTAGTCTTACAGACTCTGAGACCGCCTTTAGTAAACCGACTCTGTTGGTCTCACTTCCATCGGCAACATCATCCAAAAATCTGCAAAATTGATAGAGTATGGCGGCATTTGATGTATGTTCACGGCCAAGAAAAAAGCTCGCCCAATAAAATGATTTGCCATACTTATGCATGACCTCAATGGGTGAATCTATTTTCATTTTAACTCTATGCTAATCGGTTGCGACTGATTTTCTTAACCGGTAGTTTAACTGAATCAACAATATGTTTCAGTGTATTATGCAAGGATTCTGGCATAGTCGTGATTGAATGGTTGGCTTCAATTAGCCAAGTATCAACAAGGTTATTGGATTGCTGAATGGCATCGCTAACGCCAATTATCTTTTGCCATTTACCAGCTGCACCGATATCGTTCGAATTATACCACTCTGTGAACGAATCAGTTTTATGCTGCTTGGTAGCCGCGTAGAGGCTGATTACTAAATTTGGTTTTCTCCCTATTAAGTCACTTGATTTTTGAGTGGAAGGCACGATATCGTCGATATCATTCCTGCCTTGATATGCTAAGCCGCAGAGGCCTACAATCTTTTCTAGTGATTCCTTCTCGTAATTTAATTTAGCAATAGAAGCTACTCCCTCAATGGGAGCCATCAGCAATGGAGCTGTTTTGCTCTTTGCGATTGACTGCCATGAGTGCAATGAGCTAATTCTGCGTTGAACCGTATCTGAAACTTGTCCATTGCAAGTCTCTTGCATTACAGAGGATAAAATTGAAGTAAGTTTTCCTCCGTATTGATGATGTCTAGATGCAAGTTCGAAAGCTTTCGCTATCATCCAATCACCGAGACATAGAGCAACATCCTTACCAAAATGGTGGTTAACACTCGGTCGGCCCCGTCTATGAGTACTTGCGTCACTAATATCATCATGAACAAGTGATGCATTATGAAGCAGTTCACAAGCAGCAGCCCACTCTAAAAAGCTCTCTGGTTCTAATTTCAGAGCGATACCGCTTGAGAGCGCAAGATGAGCTCTGAAGGCCTTGCCAGGTGTTTGAAAATGATGAATAGCTGCGCTGTAAAGACTACTTTCAATATCTGGCATCTCATTAAGTAAAAGATTACTTAACTTAGATTCTAGATTTACCCCTGGATGGTTGAATACGTGGGACATATTTGTCCTTCTATTTGTATTAATTTTCTTGATTAAATTTTTTGGAAGCCTCAGAAAGAAAAAGCCAGCATAGCTGGCTTTTTCCGAAGTTTTAAATGAAGCTTAAAACTTACTCTGAGTCAGCTACTGCAGCTGCCCAAATAACAAGTCCGAAGGCGATCTTGTTAACAAAGTCTGCGATGTTATAAACCACATTCAATGTGTTTGCATCAACTGCTCCACCTAGATACCCGAAGGCATACCCTAATGGGTAGATAGACCAACCAACACTTACGATCATCTTCATTGCACCAAAAGCTTTCTGACAGCTAGCATTTGCGCTTGCCGCATTAACTTGTGCTGCTTCACCTTTGAACACTTCCCAAAGGATGTATGCCCAACCTAACATCCCAATGACGAAACCGAGCGTTGCGTGTATGTATCCAGCTTCTCCGAGGAAACCACCTAGCAACATGATTACTGAACCGATAAATAGACGCCAGAATACCCCACCGCTAACAGCAGTAATCGCAGCTAGAATCAAGTAGAACTCTACCATTTGTAAAGGAACAGTTAATAACCAATCGATATAACGGAAGACTGTTGGAGATTCTCCAGAGCCTACCCATACATCACGCATGTAATAATAGTGAACCGCAGCGATGAGTGTTACCAAGCCGGCTACTGTTAAAGACGTCTTCCACTTGCCTGATACTCGATCACGCTCAAGGAAGAAGAATGCAGTAGAGGCTACCATCGCCATAGATATAATCCAAAAGGAAACTCCAACTGGATCGCTGACACTTAAGTTACCATTCATTGTAAATACCCTTCTTAATCTTGTATTTTTTTTAGCACGAATCCTATTCAAAACTGATTTCGGACCATGCCACGTGTTACAGAACCGCCTGGATTTCAATATCTATGGGGCACTGGATGTGTAAATTTAGCGCCTTTTTTGGAAAAGTGCAAACCATTGGGCTAATTAATGCGTGGGGGCGAATATTTTTAAAACATAAAAAAACCTAATGCTTAATCTTGGAGACCGTTTGATAGAAAAATTTATGTATAACATTCAGTAACTTACGATGTTAATGCATTACGAGTCGGTTTCTTATATATAGTCAAATAAACCGTATACAATTATTTGCAAAAATACCAAATAGATTGCTTAAATTGCCTCAAATTGCTCATATAGACATACATAAAATGTATTAATTAATAGAATAACGAGTTATATTTCAGTGTCACCGATGAATAATAATAACAAACATGGGGTAACAAAAAATGTCTTTAAACTCTCTATTAATATTTGGTTTTGTCATTGTTCTTTCAGGCTGTACAAGCCAAATCGTAGGTAACCTCGGCACGAGTGTATCGAATCCAGTTAACATAGAGATTGACGTAGATGCTCGCAAATCATTTGCCGATATTCCAGTTTCTCGGTCTGATTCAATCGATATGAGTAGATCACTTTTATTTAATTCAGGAGAATCATGGCTGGGTCAAGCTGTAATAAAATCTTCTCAATCTGCTGAGGTTGCGTTTGATTATTATGTCAACGAAATGCCTACCTATGGTTGGGTACTTGTGACAAGTGTTCAATCAAAGGTATCTGTATTGAATTATGAGAAAGGAAATCGTTTTGCATCCGTTCAAATTGATGAAGCTGATATTACGGTAACCGTTAGTTACCGAGATATGGCGGAAAATTAAAGTTCCATCTAAATAGGCCAGTCTGACTGATCAACTGAATCAAGTTGTCTTGCCCCCCTCTCCCCTTTCCAATGCTTTATAAAAGAACGGTGCGGGTCAAATAATTTAGTTTGTTTATTTAAATCAAAATGTTTCTTTTTGCCGTCTGAGCCAACACCCGCAATCGATTGCCAATTTCCCCAGTTTGAGGCAACGTCGTAATCTATGAGATGAGATTCCATAAAACTAGCGCCATATCTCCAGTCCAATTCGAGCTCGTTGACTAGACAGCTTGCCACTATTTGTCTCCCTCTGTTGGACATATAACCAGTGCTGACTAATTGATTCATAAGAGCATTTACCAACGGATAGGGAGTAGTGCCTTGTTCCCATTTTTTTAAGCGTTCAGCATAGAAGCTTGATAGAGGCCTTATTCCAGTCACTCCAGATATCTTATACAGGCTCTCTTTATAATGATGCGCATACCATTGAAAATACTCCCGCCAAAGAAGTTCAAAGAATATCCAATAGGTTGAGTTGTTTTTCCCATTTAGAGATTCATATTTTTTTAAGTTAGAAATAATATTTCTGGCAGAGATACAGCCATTACTTAACCAAATTGAAAATTTTGTAGAGTAATTTTTCCCATCCAAAGCATTTC
The DNA here is from genome assembly GCA_902596775.1 of uncultured SAR92 cluster bacterium. Lineage (GTDB taxonomy): Bacteria > Pseudomonadota > Gammaproteobacteria > Pseudomonadales > Porticoccaceae > AAA300-D14. Next base: position 4,395 of record CACJVE010000009.1, on the reverse strand, counting down.
GAGTTTCTTTGTAAGTGCTTGCGGAATTAGTTTCAAAATAATGCAACAGTCGCTGCTTTCCTGCGGACTCACCCCCGGCAAATTCGAGCTCAGCGTCAATAGGCTCGCCATTTAAAGAGAATTTGTCTGTATTTAAATCAGGCATTGGTGGCAGCCGATCGGGTGCTGCCCATGGATGCTTTATTTCTTGATCCTCTAAGGTTTTTCTAAATTTTGAGAAGCTAGATGGAAAGTTTATTAGATCAAAAGGTATTTCACTTTCGTCAAAAAGAGTATTGTTATGGAATTGAAGAATCTCGAGCTCTTTATAGCTGGATTTGATTTCCGCTACTTGCTTTTTCTCATACCAGCCTGGATCTTGGCTTATTATAAATGTTGATATCGGTACGTTTGCGTTTAAGTGGTTTAAGGCTTCCAGAGGAGAGGTCTTAAAGACAAGCAGCTTTTGTCCCATCTTTTGAAGTCTATTGTCCAAATCTTGAAGTGATTTAAATATAAAAGCTTCTCTTTTTTTTGATATTTTTGCAGGCTTATATTTTTCACAATTATTATTGTCATAACAATAGATGCAAAGTAGCTGATCATTGACCTCGCAGGCCTTTAATAAAGCTATATTATCGAAGGTCCTTAGGTCTTTCCGAAATAGAAGCACGCCAACTTTATTCAAATGCTTACCACTAAAGTTTAATATGAATTGAGGGTACGATTTTGATTTGAGCTCAGATCGTCTGGAAGTATCTGCTACTGATCGGTAATCTGAGAGAGAAAGTAACTCGTAGAAATTATCTTTATTTGAAACACTTCCGTGATGCTCTCTTTTAAAAATATCTCACCTGTCATTGTTGTCCTAGGTCTTTTAGGAAGCCTGCCATTTTTGATTGTGCCGGTGGTGGTTAATTATAGTGTCATATCAGCAGGTAACGCAGCAAGCTCGCAGATTTTGGGAATCTATGCTCCATCTATTTTCGTCAATTATAGTGCAATTATTTTGGCCTTTTTAAGTGGTGCTTTGTGGGGAAGTCGAGATAATATTAGAAACTCCAAAGAGCAAACCTCATTGCTGGTGTTCACAAATCTCATGGCAATATCAGCATGGCTACTTATAATCGCCTCTCACCTATCAAACTTATTGCTATTGATTTCTGTGCTTTTGTTGGGAGTAGCGTTTTTTGCTATTTATCTCATAGAAGTTTTTTATATGACCATTCCTTCAGGCTACAAAGCTTTGAGGCGTCTGTTGACTTTGATTGTGGTCATCAGTCACTTTAGTCTTTTTGTTGGTTTAAGCTGGAGTTAGGTGTGCGCCATTATTTAGTATTTTTTTACGATGGTCTCTGTCCTCTCTGTATGCGCGAGGTAAAGGTGCTACAAAAGAAAGATGTGCAACAGAAAATTTTATTTGAGGACATTAATCAACCGAACTTCATAACAAAGTACAGCTTTATAAACAAAGATAAAGCGGGCAAAATTCTCCATGGTCTTAATAGAGATGATGAGATCATTTTGGGGCTTGAGGTAACATACTTGGCCTGGTCCCTTGTTGGCTATAAGTGGCTCGTTGCGCCACTAAAATGGCCAGTGGCAAGGAGTATTTTTAGAAGACTATATTTTGTTTTTGCGAAACATCGGCACTTTATTGCTCGATTGTTTTATGGAAAAACTTATTGTTCTAACTCTGCAAGGGATGCTAGTGAAGGATAAAGCGGACAAAAACGTAGCAGTAGTCATCGGAGCATCGGGTGGAATTGGATCGGCAATTCTGAGGAAATTATGTCTAGATAATACATACACCGATGTCATTGCGGTTAGTAGAAATATTTCCGATGTTGGTAAACACCCCACTGTTGGAGATGCTAACGTTTTATCTATCGAGACTGATTACACCCCAGAGTCAGTAGAGAGCGTCGTGGAACAATTGAGCCTCTTTCGAGGCAATATCTCCAAAGTAATAATCTGCAATGGTGTTTTACATGATCAGGATATTTGGCCTGAAAAAAGGTTGGAAGAAATAACAGCAGACAATATGGTCAGTATTTTCACAGCGAACTCAATCACACCAATGCTATTTCTAAAGTCGCTAATTTCGGCTGTTAAAGGCCAAAAAAAATGTGTTATCGCGTTACTGAGTGCTCGCGTTAGTAGCTTGCAGGACAATAGGTTAGGCGGTTGGTATTCCTATCGCGCATCAAAAACTGCACTCAATATGCTGGTTAAAACAGCCTCAATTGAGTATGCAAGGCGAGCGAATAATGTGAAGTTTATTCTTTATCATCCGGGGACTGTTGATACAAACCTATCAAAACCTTTTCAATCAAAGCGAGTCAAGAAACTTTTAGATCCAGATGACGTTGCAGCTAGACTGCTTCAGAAGATGAGCCAAGTTAATCTAGATGATGATCTCGCATTTATTGATTGGGAAGGCTATGAAATAAATTGGTAATTTCAGTGTGAAATTTGGAGAAAATTACCGCTCAAAAATGTACAATTAACAATTAAAATTTGACTGCTTTTAAGAGCAAAATAACGGACTCGGATATTTATGTTTACAACTACAAAAAACATTCAGGAAAGCGACTCAGAGATTTGGGAAGCGATTAGTAATGAAAGCTTGCGTCAAGAGCAACATATCGAACTCATAGCATCAGAAAACTATGCAAGTCCTGCCGTTATGGAAGCACAGGGCGGTAAAATGACGAACAAGTACGCTGAAGGATACGCAGGTAAGCGGTATTACGGCGGTTGCACTTATGTGGATGTAGCTGAAGAACTTGCTATTAAGAGACTAAAGAAATTGTATGGGGTAACCTATGCAAACGTGCAGCCTCATTCAGGATCTCAAGCAAATAGTGCCGTTTTTTTAGCTCTCTTGAAAGGTGGAGATACTGTTTTAGGGATGAGTCTAGCGGATGGCGGTCATTTAACTCATGGAGCAAAGCCAAACTTTTCGGGTAAATTGTATAACTCAATTCAATATGGCTTGGATCCAAAAACAGGGGTCATCAACTACGCACAGATAGAGAGCCTAGCGTTAGAGCACAAACCGAAAATGATAATAGCGGGATTTTCAGCTTATTCGGGAATTTTAGATTGGAAAAGATTTCGAGAGATAGCTGATAAAGTGAGCGCTTACTTACTTGTTGATATGGCGCATATTTCGGGTCTTGTCGCTGCGGGGGTTTATCCCAGTCCTGCTCCATATGCAGATGTTATCACCTCAACAACTCACAAGACTCTCAGGGGACCCAGAGGCGGAATCATTATTGGTAATAACTTAGAAATCGGAAAAAAATGTGATTCTGCTGTTTTTCCCGGAAGTCAGGGTGGGCCGTTATGTCATGTTATAGCAGCAAAGGCTGTAGCGTTTAAGGAAGCCGATACAAAGGAATTTGTTGACTACCAAAAGCAAGTGCTAGCCAATGCCAAAGCAATGGCATCAACGTTTATAGAGCGCGGTATAAAAATTGTTTCAAATGGTACTGAGAATCATTTGATGCTCGTTGATCTCATTGGTAAGACATTTACAGGAACAGATGCCGATAATGCAATGAGTGAAGCATTTATCACTGTTAACAAAAATGCCGTGCCTAATGATCCAAGGTCACCTTTTGTGACCTCTGGTTTGAGAGTTGGGACACCAGCAATCACAACGAGGGGATTTCGAGAAGCTGAAACGATCGAGCTCACTCACTGGATGACTGATATTCTGGAGAGCCTAGAGAATGGTACTTCCGATACCGTAATTCCAGAGGTAAAAGCTAAAGTATTAGACATCTGTTCGAGATACCCGGTTTATAAATAGACATGGATAATTATGTTCCCGCCAAACCTGCAGGGACTGTAGTTCTCCTTCGGGCGTCTGAACAAAGTTTTGAGGTTTTATTGTTGAAAAAAAATCCAAAGCTCGCGTTTGCGGGCGGTGTATGGGTATTCCCAGGCGGTGCTGTTGATGAAGACGAGACTAGGGCCTTTGCAGATGAGTGTTCAGCAGCTAAAGTGGCTGCTAGAAGAGAAATATTTGAGGAATGTGGTTTGGATGTGGGTGAGGTTGAATTGCGTCATTTTTGCAAATGGACTACTCCACGTGAAGAAAAAAAGCGGTTCTCTACTTGGTTTTTTGTGGCTGTTTCAGATCAAGCATCCTCACGCATTCTGGTCGATGGCAGTGAGATTATAGATTATCAGTGGATCAGTCCTAAAAGCGCGATTCAAAAACATCGAGAGGGTTCGATAAGTTTTATGCCGCCGAACTTGACCGCCATCAGCCACCAACCTTGAATCGATTACCTTGGTATCATCTGCATTACAAAAGGGACAATGCATTGAACTATCCTAAAAATATTAAGTTTAGCATACCCGTTATTTGAACAATTGGTCTCATGGCAAATCCATGGCTGG
>CACJVE010000008.1 GCA_902596775.1 uncultured SAR92 cluster bacterium | reverse complement strand
CGAGTCCCCACCAGATATCTCAGATATTATGGCTCCACCAACAATTCCGACTGCTATCGCAGTTGGCAGAGGCATACCTAATATCTTGCCAGCCGCAGTCTTACCTGCCCCTACTGCACTTGACTGCCCATCCAATACCTCTGAAGTGTCATCACTCGTCTCTTCGACTATTTCCTGATTCTGTGGGTTTGACTCATCAATATCTGACTCGGCAACAACATCATCAGCCACTAAATTAGGGGACCCTGCCAAAGCCATAGAGATGGCGAAGGCTAGCTTTTTTCTTTCAAATATTGATGGCATGAGAACCCTTAGACCACTGCTTAAGTATTATAATACTCCAGGGAATTAAATAATCAATATGAAACATTAAAAAATCCCCTTAGAGCGACTAAATGTATTTAATAAAGACTAAACGGCTAATGTTACAACCCGTTGACATCCAACTCTATAAATTGCGATCATCAAAGTTTACTTAAAAACTTTTAAATACAAAAGAGAAAAGATTTATCATAAAAAGTTTTTTGTAGCACACAAACTTAAGCGAAAAATTCAAACAATATGACATTAAAAACTAAATTCTCTGCAGAATGGAAATCGTGGATCCAATTGAATCTAGAAAGGGGCGTTGAGGAGGCTTACATATTTAATATGTTAGTTGAGAATGGTTTCTCGTATCAATCAGTTGTAAAAGAAATGAACTTTGAACCAGAATTGAAACAAACACTTTCAAATGAATGGAAAGATTGGTTGAATGAAAATATCTCCAAAAATCAAAATAAAGACGGATTATTTAAAGTCCTTTTAATGCACGGATTCTCTTTTGACGCGATTAAAGCACAAATGAACTATGAACCCTCAGTTCCGCTTGATGAACTTATCGATCCATTAAAAATTATGAGTGACTCTAAGACAAACAATATTCAATCTGCTCAGGTTATGTTGGATAAAAAGAAACCACTTCTTACGTCAAATGCAGTAAAACTTAAAACTAACAAGCTTGAGATTTTTTACATCGAAAACTTTCTCGATAATGACGAGTGTCAACATCTAATAAAAACGATTCGCTCAAAACTTCGTCCATCTGAACTATCAAGTCCAGACGCTGACAAGTTTTTTCGAACAAGTAAAACCTGTGATCTCGCAGTACTAAACGATAACATTATCCAAAACATAGATGACAAAATCTGCAATTTAGTCCAGATTGAAAAAGATCTCTCTGAACCGATCCAAGGTCAGTATTATGAGGTTGGACAAGAATTTAAACCACACACAGATTTCTTTGAGGACCATGAACTTCAAAACAATGGTGGAGCTCTTGGTCAAAGGTCATATACCGTGATGATTTATCTAAATTCGACAGAACAAGGAGGAGAGACAACTTTTCCCTTAATTGACGAAGAATTTTCTCCTAGTGAGGGAAAAGCGGTAATCTGGTGTAATCTTAATGCTGATATGTCTCCAAATAACTTCAGCATGCATCATGCCAAACAAGTTCGAAAGGGGTACAAAGCGATAATAACTAAATGGTTTAGAACTGGCATTCCTGTAACTCCATGAAATGATAGATTGAATGAGTTACTTTTTTTAATTAGCCGCAACTAAATTAGAATATTGAATAGAGGCCTTGACTTGTTGGTTCATCATATTTAACAAAACTTCTGCCCTCTCATCACCGTTTGGCTGAAAAAATACAACACTCATCCCATTAAATGGCCCATCTGTAACTTTTAATTTATCTCCTCTTTTGGGGAGACTTGAAATTAGAAGATTTTGTGACGGTTTGGTTTTTTCTTTCAGCTCTTGAATCAACGCAAAAGGCACCTGGGCCAGAGTCCCACCAAAAGAGACAAAACTCTGCACTCCTCTTGTGTTTTTGACAGAATGAATCGAGGACGCAGGATTTCTAAAATTCACGAAAAGGTAGCCAGGAAATAATATTTCAATAACCTGGGACTTTTTACCACGAAAAATTTTTTCAACGAAAACTTCAGGACAGTAACATTCAGCGTGTTGTCTTTGGAGATTCTCCATTGCCCTTTTTTCTTGTCGTGTCTTTGTTTTGAGCAAAAACCATTTCTCTCCGACGCTTATCATTTTACTCATCTTCTATTAATCACTCTCAATTAGGGAGGTAATTTCTGCCAAACGTTTCTTTAAAACCGGGTCATCTGATCTTGTTTCTAGATTTAACCTTACAAGCGGCTCTGTATTACTCATGCGGAGATTAAAACGCCATTCTTCAAACTCCATTGAAATTCCATCTGTAGTATCGGTCAAGAGCACAGAGGACTCAAAGTGTTTATAGACCTTTTCAATGCAGTCTTTGGGATCTTTTACCTTAAAATTTATCTCACCGGGTGATGGGTATTTGATCATCATATCATTAACTAAATTCGACAGAGATAACCCACTTTTGCTCACGAGCTCTAAAATCAATAACCAAGGTATCATCCCACTATCACAATAAAAAAAGTCTCTAAAATAGTGATGAGCACTCATTTCACCACCATAAATTGCATCTTCAAGACGCATCTTTTCTTTAATAAATGCATGTCCAGTTTTTGATTGTAATGGCTCGCCACCAAATGTTTGTGCAATATCGATAGTATTCCAAGTCAGTCTTGGATCATGGACAATTTTAGATCCTGGTGCTTTTTGCAGGAACGCTTTTGCAAGAAGTCCGACAATGTAATATCCCTCGATAAATCTACCAGTCTCATCTACCAGAAAACACCGATCAAAGTCACCATCCCAAGCTATCCCCATATCTGCATTATGTTCAAGAACCGCTTTAATTGTTGATTCTCTATTCTCCTCTAATATTGGATTTGGTATACCGTTCGGAAATGTTCCATCTGGTTCATTATAAATTTTAATCAACTCTATAGGAACATTCGAATCATTGAAATATTTCTCAAGGGTATTAACTACAGGTCCAGCTGCTCCATTTCCGGCGTTCATTACCAGTTTCATAGGCTCGATTGAATGGCAATCAATGTATCCGAGAAGACAGTTGATATAATCATCAATTAAATCAAGTTTTCTATAATTACCCTTATTTTGGGCAGGTACCTCTTTGAATTTATTTGCCTCAGCAAGTGCTTTTATTTCCAACAGTCCAGTATCTGAGCTTACTGGGCGCGAGTTCGCTCTCACTAATTTCATGCCGTTGTAATCAATAGGGTTATGGCTCGCTGTAACCTCAATTCCACCGTCTGCATTCAAAAATGATGTTGCAAAATATACTTGCTCGGTACCAACCATTCCAATATCGATTACATCGCTTCCAGCGTCCCGAATCCCCTCGCTTAGTGCATTTTTTAATCCCTCACTACTAAGTCTGATGTCTCCACCAAGAACTACATTCTTTGGTTTGATAAATTCGGCATACGCTCTTCCAATTCTGTAAGCGATTTCCTCAGTTAACTCAGTACCAAGTTGACCTCGGATATCGTAAGCCTTAAAACAAGTAAGTAACTCCATGTTGTCTAGTCTCAAATTTAATCTTTATTAAAAAGGCCATACCAGCGGCACTATGAGTATCACCATTAATCCTACTATCAAGCTTAATCCCACACCTACTTTGAAAAAGTCCTGAACAGTGTAACCGCCTGCACCTTGAACCATGAGATTTGTTTGATATCCCATTGGAGTCATAAAACTTGAGGACGCTCCGAACATTATTATAATAGCAAAAGGCAGTAAACTTGCATCAAGTTGCGAGCTCATTATCTGCGCCAAAGGAAACATCAAAACCGCGGCAGCATTGTTTGTTATTAATTCGGTGGCAAGTACCGTTGCGATATAAAGCATCAATAAATTGAGATAAAAATTTTCTCCCGCTACTGACATCAGACCGTTTACAGCAAGATCAGCAAGTCCTGTATTTTGTATAGCTACCCCTAATGAAATTGACGCGCCGATTGCAAGTAGGACTCTGCCGTCAATACTTCTTTGGGCTTGATCTAGAGTAATACATTTTGTAATGCCTAATACCAAAACAAGTAGCATACTTCCGGAGAGCAATGTTAAAAATCCTGATAATACAAGCATAAGATAGACAAACAAAATACCTAAGGTAGTGGCTGCCTTTGACATATCAGGAAGCATAATCCCATCTAAACGACTTAGTAACAAAAAATCTCGACTATGCCTGTGGAGTCGCACAAATCCTTGAGGTGCTTCAATAAGTAATAGATCACCAGCACGAAGTCTTATCGTCGCTACATCTTTTTTGATTTGCCTACCATTACGAGAAATAGAAACAATGACAGAGCCAAAACGTGTTCTAAACAAAGATCGTTTGACTGTTTTGCCAACCATCGCAGAGTTTGTTGCCAAAATAGCCTCTACTAATGCTCGTGAGTTCTTGGGTGTTTCCATTTTTGATAACTGGTTATCAATGGGACTGAGACCAGGAATTTGGCGCAACTCGGTCACCGCTTCTGGTTGACCAATAAAAACAAGAGTGTCATCGTCCTTTAAAGTTCTATTTGACCTAATCGAGGAGATAATCTTCCCAGCAGTTTTAATTTCAGATAACAAGCTGTAATTCAATTTGAGAAGTCCAGACTGCATAATTGTTTTTCCTGATAAGACGCTACCGGATTCAATTTTCATACTAACCGCATACTGACGAGGATCAGGAATATCAAAATCACCTGATTCAATTCTCCGGTCAGGCAAAAGCTTGTGTCCGATTAAAGCAAAATAAATGATCCCAAATATAATTATTGGAATCCCAACGACTGCTGGACTAAATAAATGCAAAGACGCTGATTCAGGGGATGATTGCAAAAGTCCAACGATAATGATGTTGGTGCTGGTTCCGATAAGAGTACAAACACCTCCCAAGATAGATGCAAAACTTAATGGGATTAGTACCTTTGATAAAGATAAATTATGTCGATTAGCCCAATCTCTCAAGAATGGGATAAACATTGCTACAACAGGAGTATTGCTCATAACTGAGCTAACAAGCGCAACAGGTGCCATCAGTCTTGGGAGAAAAATATTGAGCGAGGTGTTGTCTCCTAACAATTTCATCACCCACCAGTGCAATGCACCACTCTCGCGCACAGCGGCAGAAACGATGTAAAAGCAAGCGATTATAAAGATTGCAGGATTTGAAAAACCGGCGAGAGCTTCTCCTGGTGAGACAACCTTACTTATTATTAACACGACCATAGCCGTCATCAGAGCAACATCAACAGGAATGCGGCCGCTTATTATGCCGACGATAAACAACAAAAGGGTGATCAAGGTTATTGCTGCATCTGCTTCCACTTTCGAGCACCTATCTATTCTTGGATCCTAGAGCGAATGGTATAACTAATCTGGTAGTTTTCTCTAGATATTTCTATTACAAAATTAGAAATTTCACCGAACCATCGAGCTATTATAATAATCGATTAGGTTGCGTATGCTAGTTCTGGCCTTCTAGACTTAAACTTGAGAAAAATGAATGCGTAAATTACTAATGCCATTAAAGAGGCCATCGCGCACATAACGAAGACTGCAGAATAGCCCAGTCCAAGTCCGAGTATGGATGCCGCCATGTTTGGCCCGATTATTTGGCCCAATCCTTGAGCTCCTGGCATCAAAGATGAATATCTACCAATCTTATCGAAATTTGCAATTGTAGACATCTGGTAAACATCAATAAAAATCCATAGACAGTTGAATGAGAAAACACTAATTAGAATACTCGTATTAGTCACACCGTTGGCTAGCATTCCGACGATCGATGCCTGACAAATAAGGGTAACTAATAATGGTCGTAATAATCCAAACTTGTTACTTAACAAAGTAGCAAACAAACAACCTATAAGACTACAAAAGGACGACCATGTTAAGACGCTCCCAACCCACTCGGGATCAGTATTATCACTAGCGGCGGCAAGCTCTATATAAGTCCAGTAAGCACCAATATTTACATAAGTAATAACAATGGCAGAAAGACAAAGCCATATGACATATTTTGGCACGTTATCTTCCAATTGTTCAGATCTTTCAATCGGAGCCGCGACTTGAGAAGGTCCTTTACCTGGCACCCATCTTAAAAAAGGGACGATAATCAGAAAACAAATAATGAAAGTGATATAAATATTTTGCATCGACAACATCGGCAAAAAGTGCATCTCAGCAGCTTGGGAAAATGCGAAAGCAAAAAGCATCGCATTAAAAGCAAGGGCTGGTCTTGAACTCGCACCCAAACAGGAAACAGCAGTTGCTGTAATCAAACCGCTGCCAAACCCGGCCAAAAATCTTAACCACAATACTGACTCATAGTTGATAATCGAAATACAGGCTGCATTCGAAATGCAAGCGATTAGAATGCCAAGAATTATAATCTGCCTCCTGCTCACGCTTGAGATAAGCAGTGAAGTCGCGACAGCTCCCACAGATAAGCCTCCTAAATCTGCTCCTGCAACTCGTCCAACCTGGACTTCAGAAAAACTCAATAAATTAACCCACGCGGTGCTTATAACTGGAACTCCAACCAAGACTGCGTAACCTGCTAAGGTCATATAAAGACTTATGGATAGTGATTTCCAACTATCAAAAGGATTAATAGAACTGTCTAATTTAGCGGGAATTTCGCTCATGAGCATTGATTAACCTCTATTTAATTTGAAACCTTGTTATCGTCTGATCATACTTTTTCTCACTTTCTTCCGCAAATACCTCAACTCATTTAAATCCAACCTTTATTGTTTGTAGTCTAGAAGAGCGTATATCGCAAAAGAACCGAGCCAATGACCGCCTTCATAACTGTCATTAACCAGATTGGGTAGAGAGTAATTTATGTGAGCTTCAGCAATTCGATTCAAGTATTCATACTCTGAATATTGATTTGCGAGCCCTTTTAAAGCCCATGCTCGACTAAAATTCAAGCCATCTAAATGAACCAACTTCCCATCACTACGATCACTTACTCGCCCAACTTCCAAAACAAATTCTTTCGAAATCAATGAAGGGAGAAAGTTGTTTGCCCACTGTTTAAATGTATCTTCAGGCAAAATCCGTCTCATCAGATCAAGCTCTGTCAAACAGGGCGATAAAAAATCGTAACCGCTTGGTTCCCAAGTAACAGGACAATCTTTATCGCTTAGATAAAAATCCCTGGCTCGAGTTTCTATTGCTGATTGCAAATTATTATCCCCCAATAAAACGGCGTAATCCCAAGCAAACGTCAGCCCAAAGGCAGTATTTGAATGCTCTCCAACTCTTATTGGGTAAATTAATTTAGGTAAATGATTAATATATAATTTTGAGATCTCATTAGCTAATGGCCTCAAACTATTTTCTAATTTCCGAGCCAGAGGATCATCCCAAGTATGAATTTCGCTCGCTAATTCCAATAACCAGGTCCAACCATAGGGCCTCTCCCAAGATGGATTATCCCGGACGTATTTTAGTTCTCTTTGTATATTTTCATCGGTTAGATGTTTCTCTAAAATACTTTTTGCGTTATCTGCGCCCTCAATTTCAGGAAAAGCTTTTAGTAATCTTACAAGTGACCAGTGCCCATGAACTGCAGAGTGCCAATCAAAGCATCCAAAAAAAGATGGATGAAGTGTTCTGGGCGATAAGAGATCATCATCACTGTTTAGGACTTGCCCTAATTTATTAGGGTATTCAACTTCCACGCATGAAAGGGGTAATTCGAGCAAATTCGATGCTTCGTTCTCTGATAAATCGATACCCTCAGACTGCACATTACCGCACCAAAAAAGAATAACTATGAACAACCCCATTTCAAATTTTCTTTTGTACATAACGCTACCATTTATCTCTATGTTGTTATATTCAAAGTGAGTCTACCAATGCTCGTGCTGCCATTAACTTTGATTGATAATTGATATTTCGTGGCGCCGCTGCACCTGGCTGATTGGAGAACCATACCATGACTGTATTCTTCGTTTTATTAATATAGATTACTTGACCATGAATCCCAGTTGCACAAAATTCTCCTTTTGCGCTATCTAAAATCCACCACATGTTGTGATATGCCTCCCAAGATTCGTCTCCATAATTTGAATTCGAATTCATATTTAATTTGAGTTTTTCGCTGACATTAAATGCTGACTTAATCCAACCTGAAGGGATTAGTTGTGAGTTTTTAACCTCTCCCTCATCCCTTATCATCAAAGCAAATCTTGCCGCATCCCTCAAAGTTGAGTTCATTCCACCAGTAACAACCGGCATAAAGGCGCGATCGACCGTGAAATATGCATCATGTTCCATACCCAACTTTGACCAAATTCTCTCGCTAATAAACTGCCCATAAGGCTGACCACTGATCCTCGCTATTAACCATCCAATTACATCCGCATTGGTAGAGTTATAATCAAAATCAGCCCCAGGATCTAAATTTTTATTTGGTTTAATATATTTTGATAAGAAATCATGGACACCATAAATTTCTGTGTTCTCAGGCTGGGCGTCACGCGCGCCTGGAAGCCAGCCCATATTCATCGCAACTGCATATTTGAGAGCAAAATCAGAAGTCATATCAGTATAGGTTTCTTTAAAATCAATACTGCTTGCCATATCCAATAAATTTTGAATAGTTACTCTTTCAAATCCACTTCCTTTTAATTCGGGGATATATGAAGCAGGTGATTTATTAATATCTAATTTACCCTCATCTATTAATATCCCAAGAGCTGAGCTTGCCAACGATTTACTCATTGAAAACCAAATATGCTGCTTGTGTGGTCCGAACCCATTATAGTATTTCTCATACAGGACTTTATTACCCTGAATTAAGATAACTCCCCTTGCATAGTGAGCACGAAAAAGATCTTCAAATGTCATCTCATCGCCTGATTTATCTTTGAAAATTCGTCTTCCTAATTCTTGTTTTATAGGTACATTAAGCTCATTAATTGATCCGCCCCTTGGAACCATTACCACGTTCAATGGAGCACCCATATTTTGGAATGTCCATCCACTATATGGGTAATCACGATAATTTTTCATTGTTGCCTGAGAGTCTCTAGTTGGTGGAGTCCCCTCCATTAGTGATGGAGCATCAGCTCCTTCGTTGGCCATAAGTGAGTTTATAAAACCTACAGATGTAATAACTGATATGAGAAGTACTTTTATCATCATTTAATCCTTTCCTTTTATTTTTATTATCATTACCTATCGATGGGCAGACTAAAAAACGCAATCACTAAAATCTAAAATTAGATGTATAAATAAACCAATTCCAAATAACCGAGTTTTATTTGGAATCAAAAAAAGTGCGTATAACATCATTAAATAAGGTTCATGAAGCGGGTGGAATCCGATACTACATCGGTTTGGATCATAGATTGGAACCGCTATTAAGTGATCTAAATCGATGATCATTGCCGACATTAAAAGCAGATAACTTTTTTTCCATTGTTCTTTGTAGAAGAACCAAACAACAAGTGCAGGAATTAAAAAATGCAGCGCTAAATGCAACACTAAAAGCCTGTTACTCCAGTTGGAACAGCTGGATAATCGCCGACCAAAACAGCACCAGAATCAACGTCAACAATTGCACTTTCTATAATATCGAAAGCCTCAGTAAAAACTTTTTCTGCCATATTTAAGGCAGGATACATTCGTACGGTAGATTCCGAATCACAAATAGCCCAGACACCATTCCTTAGCATCTGATCTCTCACTGTTCTTGCAATAAAACTGTTATCCCAGCCTTCTTTAATTTTATCATTATCCGGCACAGCAAAAGAGATTCCCATTAGTAGTCCAAGTTGTCTAACCTCACTAACAATCGAATACTTCCCCACCCACTCTGCCATCCTATTCTTTGCAATCTCAGAAAGTTTCTTTGCATGATCAATCACACTATCGCGCTGATAAATTTCCAAGGTTTTCAATCCAGCCGCACAACCTGCTGGAGTCCCTGCAAAAGTACTACCCGAACTTGCAGACGGGTTATTACCAAGTATCTCATCTCTGGTTGCAACACCAGCGCAAGGCGCAATTCCTCCGGAGAGGTTTTTGCCGACTATTAACATATCTGGAATGACATCATAGTGGTCAACTCCCCACATTTTTGCTGTCCGACCCAAACCAGTTAAAACCTCATCTGCAATCATCAACCATCCATGTTTGTCACAAATCTTCCTGATACCTTCAATAAAGTTCTTTGAAGGAATCCAATTTCCACCCTCTGCCAACCCAGGCTCAATTAGCACAGCTGCTATATTATCTGAGGGAACTATATACTTAGGAATATGATGATCAAGATGCCACAAGCAGTAATCAACATATTGGTCATGTGACATACCTGCAGGGATATTTTCACTATGCGGATATGGAGCTTTTATAACACTTCCATCCCATGGCTCCATATAGATATTATGCTCACTTGTATATCCGCTGATCATTTTTGTCGCTAGACTCGCGCCATGAAATGAAGAGGCAAAACTAACTACATAACGCCTTTTTTTAAAACATAATGCGGTATGAACTGCAGACTCTACGGCCTCAGTTCCTGACACCTCATAGGTAAATCTTGACAACTGTTTACCCGGCATGATTTCCGCAAGCTTTTCTGCAAGCTCAAACCTTAAGGGGTGCTCCCAATGGTAGCCATATCGTTCATTAGCTAATCTAACTGCCTCCAAAATTTCGGGATGACAATTACCGAGTGGGTTCGTTGCCCAACCATTTTGAAAATCAATAAATTTATGGCCGTCCAAATCCCAAATATGGTCACCCTTTGCGCGATCTAACATGATTTGCGCGGGTGGTTTAAAGCCTCGGCTGTTAGCGCGTTTCGCATCCAATTCGTAAGTTAAACCATGCTTGAAATAGGATTTACAGGAATTTAAAAAAGCCTTGGTTTTTTTGCCGGGTAAATCATACGCCATAATCTTTGGTGCCTATCGAGAGAAAACTTACAAATGAACATATCATTTCTTGGAATCAAGATAACACAAATGATATTGTATTGAATACTGATTGAAAGGGAGTTTATTTACATGCAAAACATTAATGTTTGCGAAGCAACTTTAGATGATTTAAATGGCGTAGCAGTAATGTTTGATCAATATCGCCAATTTTATGATCAGACGGCAGATCTTGAACTTGCAAAAAAATTTATTAAGTCTCACCTGCAAAAAAGCACATCAATTATTTTTTTAGCATCTTCGGAGGGAGCTAACTGCGGATTTGCTCAGCTTTATCCAACATTTTGTAGTGTTGAAGCATCTCCTATTTTAGTCTTATATGATTTATTTATTTTGCCAAAATATAGAAATCAAAAAATTGGCTCAACTTTATTAGATCACTGCCTCGAACTCGCTAGAAAAAGAGGTGCATCTCGGATTGATTTAGAAACATCATATGATAATACTGGTGCTCAGAGACTTTATGAGTCAATTGGGTATGAGAGAGATAACGAGTTTTATAAGTATTCTTTGGAAATAAATTCTACGGTATAGCAATACCATTTTTTTTAAGATCCTTCATTGTCAACTCTAGGCCTTTTCTGAGTATCGATATCAAATCATCAATTTCTTCTCTGCTTATAATAAGAGGGGGCGAAATAATGCAAATATTTATGAAAGGCCTGACCAAAAGACCCATCTTTTGACAATGCTTATCGACTAAACCACCAACTGCATAGTCTTTGTCTAGAAGATCTTCTTCATCCTTGCCTTTAACGGTCATTTCAACGGCAGCCATCAAACCATGACCCCGAACATTTCCAACAATTGGTATATCGTTTAATGTTTGCAACTGCTCCTGAAAGTAAGGCCCGACCTCTAGAACATGTTGCAAGAGATTTTCAGATTCTAGTATATTCCAACTTGCTAATGCCGCAGCACACGCAACAGGACTTCCAGACCAAGTATATCCGTTGGAATATAGACACCCATCTGCTTCATCTCCTGAGAATGATTCCATATATTTCTCAGAAACTGCATACCCGCCCATTGGAATATATCCCGAGGTAATCCCTTTAGCAAAAACAATGATATCCGGAATAACACCAAACACTTTTTCTGAGGCAAACCAATGTCCCAGTCTTCCAAATGCAGTCACCACCTCATCAGCAATAAAAACAATGTTATGCTTTTTTATTATCTGCCAACAGCGATAGTAATAATTTTTAGGAGGAACAATCACCCCTCCACTTGCAAGGATCGGCTCAGCAATAAATGCCATTATATTTTCTGGCCCCACCTCCACTATTTTTTCTTCTAATTCATTTATTAAGAAATCACAAAATTCTCCCTCAGATGTGAATTGAGGAAAATAAAAATGGCAAGGTGCGGATAAAAAATGAATACCATCTTTTTTGACATCCATCGCGGTTTTGTCTCTTTCTTTCCCAGTCACTGATGCAGAAAGATACGTACTACCATGGTAGGCCTTCTCTCGAGTTAAGATTTGTTTTTTTGTATTTTTACCTTTTATATTATTAGCTAGCTGACAGAGTCTTAACGCAGAATCAACTGCAGTTGACCCGCCAGTTGTAAAGTAAATTCTGTTTAGATCCCCAGGCGTGTTCTCGGAGATCCTTTTTGCTAACTCAGTCTCTTTATTATTGATTAAGGTAAACGACGTCGCATAACTCAGGTTAAGCATTTGTTGGGAGACAGCATCAGCAATCTCTCTGCGTCCATAACCAGTCTGCATACACCACATACCAGCTGGTCCATCTATCATTCTGTTTCCATCAGAATCAAAAATGTAAATTCCATCTCCCTTAACAATTACCGAGCTCGAGTCATCATTACCCAACTCGGACAAATCGCCCCAAGGATGCAGTAAATTTTTATTATAGATTTCTCTATGCTGTTTGGTTTTCATAAAGCGTGCTTACCCATTTTCCATACAAAACGTCCGCTGTTCGATTAAGTGATTCTATATTGTTAGCCAATGATGCGTTGATCTGATCAAAATTTTGAACACCTCTCTTACTTGTTTCCAAGTAATTTTTCCAAGACTCTGTCCAATCATTCACTAAAAATGAAGTCATTTCCACATGACATTGCATGGCAAGAACATTATTTTTATATAAAAATGCCTGATTGCGGCAGATTTCACTGGAAAATAATAGCTCCGCACCACTCGGCAAGGCAAACGTTTCGTTATGCCAATGAAACATCATAAAACTATCGTCAATCCCATTTAACCATTCTTTTGCTGAATTATTTGTCTCTTGAAAGCATTGATGCCATCCGATCTCCTCGCACGAATTTCTAGTTACTTTTGCATTCAATGCGACACTTATTAATTGACCACCGAGGCAATGACCCATTATTGGGATATCTCTTTTAAGTGCTTGTTTGATTATATAAATTTCTTCTTTCAACCACGCCAGATTATCATTAACGCTCATAGTTCCACCCATAAATACGAGCCCAATCACATCGTCTAAACTGGGAGGGATATCACCTTTGAATAATCGGACTAGTTTGAAAGGAATATTATTCTGCTCAAGATAATCAGCTATGTATCCGGGCTGATCTCCTTCCATGTGAAGAAATATAGCAACACTTTTGCGCATCATTGTCTCTAAATTGCATCGAGCGCTTTATACCACATCATACCCAACGCCATAAAAGGTCTTCGAAAAAGCTTCCCACCAGGCCATGTCATATGAAACATCTTATTCATAATATCAAACCGATAAGTGTTACCCGAAACTGCTTCCGCAAGAATTCTGCCTGTCATGTGGGTTGGAGCCACCCCATGCCCAGAATATCCACTAATGTAGAGTACATTGCTATTTTTGATTCGCCCAATTTGAGGCATCCTCCTTACACTGATGCCCATTCTTCCAGACCAACTATAGTCAATTCTCACATTACGTAGTGAGGGAAAAACTTTTTCCATCTTCGCCCTCATGATCCCAATAGCATTTGCTGGATCTAGACCTGAGTAGTTAGCCAACCCACCAAAAAGTAATCGTTTGTCCGCAGAAAGGCGATAGTAATCTAATGCAGTTCTGGAGTCACAAACAGCCACATCCTGAACTAAAGTCTGATCTATCTGTTCCTCTGTAAGTGGCTCTGTACCAATTATGCAGCTAGTGGCAGGTAATACTCGAGCATCCAAATAAGGCACCAAGTCACCCATATAGGCGTTACCGCATAGGATCACATGATCCCCTTGTACTGAGCCACTCTCTGTATATACCTTGGGTTGATCGCCATAAGTTATGCTGGTAATCCTTGATTGCTCAAAGATTTTAGCGCCCATAGATTCCGCCGCCCTTGCCTCACCAATACACAAGTTCAGCGGTTGAATATGACCCCAGTCCTCTCGGTAATAACCACCAATATAAAGCTCTGAGTTAACGTATTGTTTTAATTCATCTCGACCAAGAAGTTTTATCGCAGGCTCATCATCGGCCCAATCACGATAGGCTTTCATATGTCGATTTTTAAGGCCCACCTCACAATAACCCCACTTTAAATCACAATTGATTTTATACTTCTCAATTCGAGCTTTAATGATGTCGACACACTCTACACCCATGTTCTCGACAACTTTAACGCCCTCAGTCCCAATAGATGAAGCAAATGCAGCAGGATTTGATCCATAACCGCCTATTATTTGACCACCATTTCGACCGCTAGCACCCCAACCGATTTGATTTGCCTCTATTAATACTACTTTGTATCCCCTCTCACAAAGTTCTACAGCAGTAGCGACACCACTAAAGCCACCACCGACAATGACAACGTCTGCAGAAATATCTCCCTCCAACTTTGGATAGTCTGTTTGCCAATTGGCTGATGCCGCGTAGTAAGATGGTGCATGCTCATTAGTATCTGATGTTGATTTTAGAAGCATCCACAAATACCCTTTTATCTAACTTGATTTGATCTTGGACAGTGCCTTCAAGTACCAGGAAATGAATTCCATACATGTGGACTCATGCTCTGGGTGATAAGGTCCAGGTTGGAAAAAATGTGAGTTCACACCCGCACTATTTCTCATGATAATGAATTCGTCTTCAAGGCTTGTAAAATGCCATAGCCAAGTAAGATCTTCCTTCTGATAATCGACACCCTCCTCAGCATCACCGTTAACAAACCAAACGAGTTCCATGTCTGTTTGAGTAAGACTCCGCGGTATAAACCTATAAAGAACACAGTGATCTGGATAATTGAGCATAAATGTCAATGGACCTAACTGGAAATCGCCCGCCCCTCCATCATATCCCTTCATGTTTCCCATCAACGGCGCAACCGGCGTGCCATCTTTGCTTCCACTTTGATAACCCTCATATAACGCATATCGACTGTGATATGAGCACGCTCCAAATGCAGATGAATCATTATAATAACCATAAAATTCATCCGCGATTCCCTCAACTCCAGTGATTTCTTCTGCCCTACCCCACATCGCCTCGTTAATCGGTTTAACCTTATGAGCAAGAGCTTCTAACGTATGCAATTTTGCGTAGTGACGATGAGAACTTGCACAGTGGTAACATTCGAGGTAATTCTCTAAACAAAGCTTCCAATTGGCATCGATTTTATAAGTTTTAGCTTCGGCTACCTTGGCATTTTCCAAGTCATAAGCACCTAGTTGCCGAGAAATTTTAGATAATGGTTTCTGAAAATCAGGTGCGTCAGGATCACAATTTATGAAGATCATTCCTTGAAAGATCTCCATCCTTACATGCAGTAATCCATAGTCATCAAAATCAAAACCTTCAACATCTCTCATGTCTCGAGCTGCTTTCAATTTGCCATCAAGACCATAGCCCCAACCATGATAGGGACATGAAAAGGTTCTCTTATTACCTGATGACTCTTCACATACGCGAGCGCCTCTGTGACGACACATATTATGCATGGCATGGATCTGTTCCTTTCGATCACGACACACGATAATTGAATCCTCACCAATATCCACAAGGAAATAATCTCCTTTATTCGGAATTTGGCTAATATGTCCAGCATATAGCCAACTCTTGAACACTATGTGCTCGAGTTCAGATTGATAGGTAACATGCGATCTATAGAAATAAGGATCGATAGCAAAACCTGGTTTTTCAAGCTGCTCCTTGGCCATGCGAGCCATCTTATCTTTTGTATCCGAAACGTCTGTAGCAATTACGTGCATTGAACCAACACCCTAAGCCTTTATTCTAAATACTAGTTGTTATTTTACGCGATTAGCATAGTAAAGTTCATTAAAATTTAAGCTGAAAACTAGTTTTTTCTTACATTGCTCTCAAATACCAATCATAGTCAATATCTGGTATTTGAGCACTAATCTCTTCCATTTCACTTCGTCTAACCGTTTCATATAGCTTGCAAAAATCCGCCCCAAGATACTGAGAAAGAGCGACACCGCTTCCAAATTCATTTATTGCATCAGGCCATATACGCGGGAGTGTTATAATTTCCTCTATTTCTGCACCCTCAGCAATCATCATTGAGGGCGTACATTCCTGAGTAATACCATGATGAATACCTGCGACAATAGCGCTTAACACAAGATATGGATTTGCATCAGCACCAGATACTCTGTGCTCAATCCTCATATTTTTGAGATTTGAAACTGGTACCCGCAAAGCAACATCCCGATGGTTATATCCCCAATTTGGCGTTAGCGGAGCAAAGTTACCTGGAATAAGCCGTCTATATGAATTTGCATTTGGCGCGAAAATTGCCATTGAATCACTCATCAAATCTGAAAGGCCTCCAATAGCATGTAATAAAATTGACGATATCGCGGGGATCTCAGACGAATTTTGATCAGCAAACACATTGTCACCGTCTTTATCGTAAAGACTCATGTGAATATGTAACCCGCTTCCTGCAATGTCCTTAAAGGGTTTGGCCATAAATGTTGCCGCCATACTATGCTTTCTGGCAATTCCTTTAACGAGCCTTTTCAAAAGAAACGCATCCTGACACGCTTTAATTGGATCATCGGTATGATGCAGATTAATTTCAAACTGACCTGGTGCATATTCCGAATGAATTGTAGTCATAGGAATGTTCTGACAATCACAAGCAGATCTTACGTCATCCAAAAATTGATCATGATCCCAAAGATCCTCGGGCATTGCGTATTGAATTCCTGGTTGATCTCGATTCGTCCCTGGGATTTTTGAAAGCAGTGGCTCGGGTCTTGACGAATCTCCACTCTTTATCAAATAGAATTCTAATTCTGTTGCCACTACCAATTTCAAGCCAAGCGCATATAAAGGTTTCAATGAGTTAATTAGCACGTTTCTTGAGTCAAAAAGATTTGGCTCACCATCTAACTCTGTGAATGTCGATAATACTTGCGCAGTTTCAGACTCAAGCCACGGGATTATAGATAAGGTATTTTTTATTGGTCTTATAAGACGATCAGGATCTCCATCTAAATCTACTTTATCCAATTCATCACAAAACTCGCCTTTTACATTCAGAAGAACTGTCGAGGCGGGGCTCTTAAGACCTTCAGTAAAAAGCTCTGCAAACTCCGACCTGGGTATCCGCTTACATCGAATAATTCCATTCATATCGATCATCAAAACTTCCATCATTTTTATAGATGGATGTATTTTGAGAAACGTATCTAACTCCTCATTATTTGCTAATTGCATCTAAGAGCACTCTATTTCTAAAATTTTTTTTTGACTACGAATCAACAATGCATCCAGTCCAATACAGCCTTTGGCCATAACTTTCACAGGATTAATATCCATTTCATCAATACAATCTCCAAAAGCTAGCGCCAAATCGGACAAACCAACTGCTGCCTTACAATAACTCTCAATATCAACAGCACTTTCTCCTCTAACCCCATGTAAAATATTGTAATGTGGAAGCTCCCGCAACGCATTTCTGACAACTTGGCAATCAAATGGCGGCATTAACAAGATCACTTGATTAAATACTTCTGTGTAAATACCACCAAATCCTATTAGAATCAGAGGGCCAAATTGCTCGTCCTTCGTTATGCCCAAAATCATTTCTATACCTGAATTTTCAATGAATGGCGATACTGAAACAAAAGGTCCAAACTTTACTGACAACTCTTCGTAAGAATTCGCAAGAGCTTGTTTGCTATCAATATTTAAAAAGACGCCACCCTCATCCGATTTATGCTTTACATCAGGATTAGCGGTTTTCAGCACAATAGGAAAGTTGTGCTTCATATTTAGTAATTCATCCAAACTCGAGACTGTTTCCAATTTATTCATCGGAATATCAAAACAATTTAAAAATTCAAATAACTTTTGATCTGACGTTAGTCCTTCCTCAATTTTCTCTCTTAAATACTCGTATTGAGTTAAATCAATAAAACTTTTTTCTTGTTTTTTTAACGAATGAAAATCCCTAAATTCAATCATTTTCTTAACACCAACCAAAAACTGATGAATGCCGTCAATTACTGGGAAACCTTTGTGGGAAAGTTCTACTGCTAATCTATCCTCACCACTACCTTGCCGATTGGAGACAAGAAAAACTGGTTTTTTTGATACTTTTTCCCCTCTCCTCAGATATTCAATGTAAGACGTATAAATTTCACTATTAGGTCCTCTATCATGAACCACTGCACCCAGTGCAGCGGATTTATCAAGCAAAAGCTTTTCAAAAGAAGAAGCCATAACCTCCGAAGCATTCGCGCCTCCTGCTCCCCAACCATCCAAAGGATTGACCGCAGGTAATCCTGGATCCAAAATCTGGTTTAAACCTAATTTAGTATCCTCCGAAATTTTAGCAAGCCGAACATCCAGACTATCGGCGAGATCAATGAGTAGCTGCCGCTCTCCACCTGAATCATGAAGGCAAACTAAGTCTCCTGTGCCCACTGAATTAGTATGAGACATCATAATTAAACAGGCTGACATTTGCTCCATATCATCAACCCTTAGAACGCCAAAACGTCTAAAAAGTGCGTTGTAAGCACGGTCACTGCCTGCCATTGCTCCAGAATGTGATTCAGCCATTTTTTTGGAGAGTTCTGTCTTTCCAACTTTAATAACGACAATAGGTATTTTTTCGTCTGCTGCCCTTTCCAAGCACATGATGAACTTTTCAGGATTTCGGACTGTTTCCAAAAATAGGCCAATGACTTTAGTATCTGGAAGATCAATTGCATATTCGAGATAGTCCTCCATAGTTGTAGTCAACTCATAGCCAGTAGATACTGCTAGATTGAATTTTATTCGTTCCTCACAGTCAACAATGCCAGACATTCCCGCTCCAGATTGACTTATCAGGGTTGTGTTTCCATCAGAAGGATGGTCTCGGGTATCGAATCCACCAATGAGAGTATTGTTTGCAATATTGTATACACCCATCGAATTAGCTCCGATGATGAGAATGTCATTCTCCTTCGCTTTAGCGTTTATTCGACTTTTTAAATTCGGCTCTGAATCAGTTTGTAAAATCAAGGATGAAAAAATGGTGCATGCTTTGATTCCCAATCGAATTAGCTCGTCAAAAGACTCCTCCAAACGCGTGTCATTAATCGCAAAGATGACATGCTCAGGTTTTTTAGGTAAAACAGAAAGACTTTCAAAGCAAGGTTGACCCATCAAGTTTTTATATCGAGGATTTACAAAAAATAGATCGCCCGAATAACCACCTTTTTGGAGATTGACAATGACTTCATTGCCCACCGTATTTGGTTTCTGTGATACCCCTACTACTGCAATCGATACAGGAGCAATAAGCTTATCCAGAAACAATTTGGTCATTAGAAAGCCGGCGCTGGTGTTTGCCTTTTTCTTGGTGGGTCAAAAACTGGTCCCTTGACAACGGTGCACTTTGCCATGACACGAGTCCATTTTAATTCTCGTTCATAATAAATTTCAGCAACAAGCTCTTGTCCTAACTTTCCATATTTTGCATCCACCTGAGCAAATGCGACATTTGACTTAGCAGTTGGACACCAAGCTGCCGTGGTAACTGTGCCAACCTCTTTAGATGCTTTAGAGTCTGTATAGATAAACGCATGTTCTGCAGGTTTATTTCCGTCTACATCTAGATAAACAAAGGCATATTCCGATCCATTATTTTTCTCACGTAAAAGCGCTCTGCGTCCATTAAAGATAGGCTTATCAAAAGACACCAACCAGCCGAGCCCCAATTCGAATGGTGATCTCGATCTTCCTATCCTAACGGCCTCTTCAGCGGGAACGAAATCGACACCTGCTTGCAAAAACCCAGCCTCCGTTCTCAGCATATCTAATGCATAACCACCAATGGGTTGAATTCCATACAGCTTCCCCGCTTCGAATAGCGCGTCCCAGAGGCTTTCAGCTAAATCTGGCTTAATCCATATCTCATAGCCCAAATCACCGGTAAATCCAGTTCGACTGATCATCACTGTTGATTCTTTAAAAGGAAAGGTTGTCATGCCAAAGGGCTTAAGATTTTCAAGACCCTCAAAACCCATATTTCTAAATATCGTGCAGGATGTTGGACCCTGAACAGCCAATGCTGCTACATCAGCAGTTTCATCCGTAATATCTACATCAAACCCGTCCGCTGTCCACATAAGCCAGTCAAGACATCGCGCATATGCGCAAAGTCTGTAGTCATTTTCACCTAATCTGAAAACGGTTCCATCATCCATGACTTTGCCATCATCATCACACCAAATGGCATATGCAACTCTACCAACATTAATTTTCCTCATATCACGGGTTACTAATCGATTGAGGTATTCACCGGCCTCTGGACCAGTAATTCGATATTTCATCATCGGAGATATATCAAAGACTCCGGTAGCATTTCGAACCGCAAAATATTCTTTCTCTACTTCTGTGTATGCCTGTGCGCTGGTATATCCTTTCCAGTCTTCCCACATATTAATTTCACATGCAGCCTCGCACCGAGAGTGAAATGGTGTTTTTAACATCATTGTTTCATCATGCGGGGTTAGTTTCATTTAGAACTCCTTATGATCTCTTTTGCAGCATTATGACCTGCCAGTCCCATCACACCTCCACCAGGATGGCTTCCTGCTCCACATAGAAATACACCATCTATCACAGTTTTGTATTGCGATGAGCCAGGAAAGGGACGCATCATTAATATTTGATCAAGGCTTATCTCACCATGATGCCAATGACCACCGTAGTTTAAATGACGGTTTTCCAAGTCTGCAGGAGTTAGCAACTCACTATGGAGAATCTTGTCTCTTATATCGGGAGCGAAGTCTCTAATTCTATCGATAATAATTTCTTTAAAATCATTTTTTGCAATATCCCAACCACTATTCAGCTTACATGGAGCGTATTGAACTATGACTGACATTACATGTTTTCCATCAGGTGCGAGACTCGAGTCATGAATCGATGGAATACTTATATCAAGAGCTGGTTTTTCTGAAAAATCACCATACTTGCATGCATTAAAGGCATCCTCTATGTATTTCATAGTGGGCGCTATGACAAGTCGTTGTCCCATTTCCTCGTTTGTCAATCCTTTGAATGAGGGCAAGCTGTCTAAGGCCAAGTGTAATTTAGCTGCATTACCTTGCATTCTAACCCCTCTAACACGGCGAACGGTGCCGGTCTCAAGGTTTTTCTTTCCAATGAGATCATAGTGAGTAGTTCTGGGGTCCGCATTCGAGACAACAATCTCACTACTAATAATCTCCCCGTCTTCCAATGTAATACCCGTTACCTTGTCCAAGTCCAAGTTGATGTTTTGAACTCTCTTACCAGTCATTATTTCAACACCAACTGACTGAGCTGACTTTGCAATTGCCTTAGTTATTGATCCCATACCTCCTTTTGGCAGTGATGGGCCGTTGTAGCCAAAAATCTCGCCTGTTTTTTTATACAGATAACTGTAAACAGTGTTTGGCGACCTTGGGCCCATATGTGTTCCTAAAACTGCATCAAGACTAATAGCCGCCTTCAACAACGTGTTATCAAAATTCTCTTCCATCACATCATAAATATTGATTAAAGCTAATCTCATCAGGTCTTGCATATCAGCTTTGCCCATTAACTTCATCCCTAAACCAAGTTTCAGAGCTGTAATACGGTCTCGCCAGTTATTCTCAACTAATTTAGGCGGTCTTCGATCAAACGCGGATGATAAAAATTTTGCAAACTTTTTAAACTGAGTATTAAATTTTTTGTACGCGGCACAATCTTCGTCGGAGACACCCGCACCTGACAAAACATCACCATTTATTGTTAAGTGGTCACCATCTTCACTTAGTGCGATCGTGGCCAGAT
This sequence comes from uncultured SAR92 cluster bacterium, assembly GCA_902596775.1. Lineage (GTDB taxonomy): Bacteria > Pseudomonadota > Gammaproteobacteria > Pseudomonadales > Porticoccaceae > AAA300-D14. The sequence continues at coordinate 43,170 of CACJVE010000008.1, read as the reverse complement.
CTTTAGCAGCAATCTCTAAACCGTGAGAATTTAATTTTAAATCAGATGCCACTTTTGGATTGAGCTGATATAACCATTGAGCACAAGATGAAACACTAAATTGGTCATGAAAAACATTCGTTGAACAGCCACCACCGACTTGCTCACTAGCTTCCAGAACTAAAACTTTTTTACCAGCCTTCGCCAGATAAAAAGCACACGTTAAACCATTGTGGCCGCCGCCAATTATAATGGTGTCATACTGCTTCGTAGTATCAATCATCAGCATAGCCCTCCGGAACGGTATTGGAACGCTTCAAATCATATAAAATCTCACGTGCGGCATTTGCACCCGGAGCTGCCATCACACCGCCACCCGGATGTGTTCCCGAGCCACACATATACATTCCTTTGACCGGACCTCGGTATTGCGCGTAACCAGGAAATGGTCTGTTAAATAACAATTGGTCGAATGTTAATTCTCCCATGAAGATATTACCCTCAGTTAGTCCCACTTCACTCTCAATTTCTTTTGGAGTTCTGACCTCACAATGCAAAATCAAATCCTTAAAATCGGGGCTGTAATTTGCAATTTGATCAATCACTGATTTCGCAAATCCATCTCTATCCTCTTCTCTCCACTCTCGACCATCAATTTTTGGAGGAGCATATTGGACAAAAACAGACATCATATGTTTCCCAGGAGGCGCCATCGTCGGGTCAAGTTGAGTTGGAATAAGCATGTCGACGTATGGGTCTTTTGACCAAGTTTCATTTTTCCAATCATCATAAGCCCTCTCCATTCTAGTTAATGAATCACTAAAGTGCTTCTCCCCAAGACATAGAGGACTGCCCTTGGGCAACCCATTAAAAGTGGGTAACCCATCAAGTGCAATATTAAGCTTTCCAGATGATCCCCTAATTTTGAAATTTTTCGCTTTCCTAACGACATCTGTTGGCAAATCTTTTTCATCCATTATTTTGAGGAATGTTCTTTTTGGATCCAAATTTGAAACAACTATGTCTGAATAGATCTCGTCACCATTACTGAGGGCAACTCCCGATGTCTTACCATTTTTAACAATAATTTGGTCAACCTCGGCGTTTCTTTGAATCGTGCCACCAAATGACTGAAACGATGATGCTAGAGAGTTCGATACTGCACCCATACCGCCTCGCGCGAATCCCCATGCTCCAACTGACCCGTCTACATCACCCATATAATGATGCAGTAAAACGTATGCGGTGCCTGGAGAATAAACCCCCAAAGCTGTACCAATAATTCCGCTACCGGCCAAGTGCGCTTTGATCACGTCAGATTCAAAGTATTCATCCAAAAAGTCACCGATACTCATCGTCCAGAAACGCATGGTGTCAGCTAACCCCTCTTCCCCCATGCTTGCAAACGAACTTGCTAACAACGCGAGTTCCTTTAAATCCTTTGGTTTCAAAGAGGTCGGATCAGGTGGCGTTCTCATGAGAAAAGGTCTAATGAGTCTTGTTTGCTTCATAACGTCAGCTTCGTACCGCTCATAAGCATTCGCATCTCTTTTCGAGTGCCTTGCAACCTCTCGATATTGTCTTTCATGGTCAGCATGGTTACCGTAATAATCTCCATTCTGCATGAAGGTCACGCCTCCGCCATAAGGAACCACCTGTAGGCCATGCCTTGGCAATTGGAGATCTCTCATTATCTCAGGTCTCAATAAACTACAAACATACGAGCAATTCGAATACTTCCAATCTGTATATAACTCTCGACTAACTGCGGCACCGCCAATATAGTCATTTTTCTCAACAACCAACACTTTTAGTCCGGATTTTGCGAGATATGCTGCGTTAGTCAAGCCATTATGGCCAGCACCAATCACTATAGCGTCATACTTTTCCATACCTATCCTTTTGAACCGATTAGTTTTTCAAAGATTTGTTAAATTAGGATGCCAAAAAATGTATCCAATGTCCATTACAAATGAATAACTATTCATTCAGTTTGCACGTCGCATTACAGTTGCTACATTTAAACCGATAGTTTAATGTTCATTAAAGCTGAATGACTCGGTATTCTAATAATTTATATCTGTAAAGGTTTGTGAATGAGTGAAAATCCCCGATCAATGCCTGCCAAAACAAGACGAAGGCAGCTAATAAAGGCGACTATAAAGTGTATTGCTAAAAATGGTTTATCTGGAACCACTATGGCAGATGTCACATCGAAAGCCGGCTTAAGTCTTGGTATTGTAAATCTTCATTTCGAAACGAAAGAAAAACTTCTTATAGAGACTCTTCGCTTTATATCGGATGAATACAGAAATGGATTAGACAAAATCTTTTTCAATGACAAACTCTCAGTAGAAGAAAAGATTATCGCTCATGTTAGTTTTGATTTTAGTAGGGCAATCACCGATCGAGATAAACTAGCGGTTTGGTTTGCATTTTGGGGTGAAACAAAGTCACGCCCGACGTATATGTCGATCTGCGCTGACTACATAGATGAAATCGCTAAGAATTTAACCAGTCTTTTTTCAATATTAAAGAAAGAGGGAAATTATACATCAGTGGATCCTGACTTAGTTTGCATATGTTACACCGCTCTATCTGATGGACTGTGGTTAGATTTATTGTTAACACCAAAAGGTTGGGATGCTGATGATGCAAAAGCGGTAGCAATGCATTATTTAGCTACGCAGTTTCCAAATAATTTTTCACACATAAGATAGGTATCAATAGAAAGATGGAAATAAAACATAATGCGGAGACAATGGAGTGGAAAAACAAAATTCGCTCATTTGCGGATGAATATCTTATTCCTTGGGAAATTGAAGCTGAAATGAATAACGGGATAATTCCCGAAAAAGCGTCAAAATTAATGCAAGGTAAAGCTATTGAGTTGGGATTATCAAAAATGGATGCACCAGCTGAACTTGGCGGCTTAGATCTGCCAATGGTTCAACAGGTTGCGATTTGGGAGGAATTAGGCCGAGTTACAAATGCTCTTTGTTGGTGTTTCCCTGAGGCGCAAAGTTGGATGTTTGACGCCTGCAAGGCCAATGAATATCAAATTAATCACTATTTACGCAGCTTAATGGATGGGACCCTTCGCGAGTGCTACGCAATCACGGAGGGAGAGTCCGGATCTTATGAAACAGTAGCGACATCAGCAAAAAAATGTCCTGGCGGTTATCTTATTAATGGCGAAAAGTGGTTTGTAACCACAGCTAATCTCGCAGACTTCTTCTTTCTTCAAGCAAAAATTGACGGAGAAGATTCATTATTCTTTGTGGATATCAATAGTGATGGCGTTTCAATGGTTGATAATCCTCAATTCTCGCACACATTTCCATCTCATCACCCTACATATAGATTTGAAAATGTTTTTGTTGCAGACAAAGACGTAATTGGCGATGGCAATAGTGGGATGGATTACAGTAGAAGTTGGTTCAGACATGAGAGATTAACAATTGCAGCGAGGATGCTGGGCGCTGCCTCTAGAATGATTGAAGAAGCTACGGAATGGGCATCAAACCGTGATATTCAGGATGAAAAACTAATCGACAAACAAGCTATACAATTTTATCTTGCGGATAGCGTTACAGAATTATGGGCCTCAAAGCTTATGGTTTATGAGGCAGCTGAAGCTCATGATAACGATGATGACTTGAAATCTTTGCATGCAAAATGCTCAATGGTGAAACTATACACAACAGAAATGGCTAACAGAGTTGCTGATAGATGCCTCCAAATATGGGGTGGTCGGGGATACCGAAGAGACAATGCTGTCGAGCGCTTTTTTCGAGAAGTACGAGTTGATAGAATTTGGGAAGGAAGTAGCGAGATTCAAAGGATGGTGATTGCAAGAGCACTAAAAAAACGAGGTTTAAAAGGAATGTAATTTGATTGCCGTAAAAAAAAAATACTCCTATCCTTTCACGTTATTTATCTTAACTTTTTTACCAATCTTTAGATCGCTTTCTGAGCCCATTTATACTGAAGAGATGTTAATAAATGAGGCAGCGAATACTCCAAAAAAACTTCATATATACAACTGGGCAGATTACATAAATCCTGATGCTCTTCTGAATTTTGAACGCGAATTCGGTATCGACATTACCTATGATACATATGATTCGAGTGAAATGGTTGATACGAAGCTGCTTACAGGGAAGAGTGGTTACGATATCGTTGTTCACGCCGCATCAAGTGCGTCAAGACTGGTGCCGATTGGAATTCTTCATGAAATTGATGTGAAAAAGTTGCCAAATTGGAGGCATTTAGATCGAGATTTAGTTGATAAAATTACTCAAAACTACTCGAATGATCTCATCGGTGTCCCATTTTTTTGGGGGTCAGCCGGTATTATCTACAATGTCGACATGATCAAAAAGCGGATGGAAAATCCTCCGACGAATAGTGGAGCTATTATTTTTGATCCTAATGTGCTTTCCAAATTTGCTGATTGTGGTGTTTCTTTTTTGGATGATGCATTGACCGTTATACCAATGGCAATGATCTACCTTGGATATCCTGCAAATTCTGTTGATTTAGGCCATCTAAAGGATGTTGAGAAACTCCTCAAATCGGTAAGACCATACATAACTTATTTTAGCTCTACCAAATTATTACTAGATCTTCCCAATGAAGAGGTCTGCATCGCAATGGGTTGGTCAGGAGATTACTCGGTTGCAAATCAAAGAGCTCGTGATGCAGGTTTAAAAATTAACCTTCAATACATAGTCCCTAAAGAAGGTTCTGAAATGTGGTTTGATAATATCTATATACCCTCTGATGCTAGGCATATCGATAATGCGTATCTTTTTTTAAACTACATGCTCAGACCTGAAGTTATTGCAGCAACAAGTGATTACATTGGATATGCAAACGCAAATAAATCTGCCACACCGTTAGTTGACAAAAGACTCACTGAGGACAATGCTATCTATCCCGATAAGAAAACGATTGACAGACTGCAAACTTCTCAAGTTTTATCTCCAAAAGAGGAAAGAAAGAGATCAAGGACTTGGACACGAATTAAAACAGGTCTCTAACTAATTATTTGGCGAGCGAAATAGGAGAAATATATAACAATTAACAAAGAAAATAATTATTGTGATTCGCAAGACAAAGAGCCTTTTATAAAAATTAGAAATCTTTCGAAAAAGTTCGACAATATTTATGCGGTAGACAATATAAATCTAGATATTCATAAAGGCGAGCTGTTTACAATTCTAGGAGGCTCTGGGTGCGGTAAGTCAACTTTATTGCGAATGATTGCAGGCATAGAATTACCTGAGTCTGGCTCCATAGAAGTCGATGGTCATGAAATGAATGGGGTCGCTGCAAATGAAAGGCCCATTAACATGATGTTTCAATCTTACGCGGTATTTCCTCACATGAATGTTTTCAAGAACATTGCATACGGATTAATAAAGCAGAAGACTCCAAAAAATCTGGTAAAAGAAAAAGTCTCTGAGATGATCAAACTCGTTCAACTTGATAACCTCGACAATCGCATGCCAAATCAACTCTCTGGCGGTCAATTACAAAGAGTTGCCTTGGGTAGGGCGCTTATTAAAGAACCTAAATTACTTCTTCTTGATGAGCCCTTGGCAGCCCTTGACAAAAAACTTAGAGAGCAAACGCAATTTGAACTGATAAATCTGAAAAATAAATTAGATACAACATTTATCGTTGTAACTCACGATCAAGAGGAGGCGATGACTCTCTCATCAAGAATTGCACTAATGGATAAAGGCCAGTTTGTTCAAATTGGAGTACCTTCAGAAATATACGAGACACCAATTAACAAATTTGCAGCTGATTTTTTTGGTTCAATGAATTTTTTTGCAGCGGAAGTTATAAGTCATAACAAACAAACAAATGAAATATGCGCGAAACTTAAATCGAGCAATATTCTTATTACAGGTCAAACTAAAAATCATTTCAATTCCGGCGATAAAGTCACTGTCGGGGTCAGGCCGGAAAAATTGGGAATTAGCACAAGTGGTTCAGTTAGCGAGAAAAAAACTATCTTAGAGGGCCAAATTGAAGACCTTGCTTATTATGGCAATAGAAACTTATACCGAATAAAAACTAATGATAATGGCGTTGTTCAAGTCAGCTCGCAAAACGTCAAACGTTCAGAATCAATCCACTTAAAATGGAAGAATAAGGTTTTTATCTCATGGGAAAATAGCGCCAATGTGTTTCTTAAAACGTAGGTCTGATGATAAAAATACATAATCAGGCGTTACCAAAATTTAGATTCGATAAATTTTGGAGACCTGTGATGATAGGTCTACCATATTTTTGGTTACTTTTATTTTTCTTCATCCCGTTCCTGTACGTTTTCCAAATCAGTTTTTCAACACCGATCTTGGCTCAACCACCTTACTCGAAAATTTTAAACTTAAGTGGTGATTTTTCTAACTGGCTCCAAGCCACTCTGGACAATTATCTTTTTTTATTAGAAGACAATCTTTATTGGGTGAGTTATTTAAAATCAGTAAAAGTAGCATTTATTTCAACACTTATTTGTTTATTGATTGGCTATCCACTAGCTTATGGAATAGCAAGAGCGCCTCGTCAAAAGCGCCATATTTTGCTCATGTTAGTTATCTTACCTTTTTGGAGTTCTTTCTTGCTGCGAGTATACGCATGGATGGGAATTTTAAGTAAAAATGGCCTTATAAATTCTACTCTTGTGGGATTAGGATTAATCGATAAACCACTCGCTATTCTCTATACTGATGTTGCCGTCTATTTAGGTATAGTCTACACCTATATACCTTTCATGATACTGCCACTATATGCTTCGATTGAAAAATTAGATTCCTCACTCTCTGATGCCGCATCTGACCTTGGAGCCAATAGATGGCAAAGGTTCTTTGACATAACACTGCCTCTCACCAAACCAGGAATAATTGCAGGATCATTGCTCGTTTTTATACCCGCAATTGGCGAATATGTAATACCGACTTTATTAGGAGGTATAGACTCATTAATGATCGGTAGAACCCTCTATGATGAATTCTTTTTAAATAGAGACTGGCCACTCGCCTCTGCAGTAGCGACTATATTATTGTTAATAATAGTATTACCAATTATGTGGTTTCAAAGAAATCAACAGAGGACGAATTAAGATGTCTCGGTCATCAACATTTATCTTTTCCTGGATGTGCTTTGGATTCGCGTTTCTTTATATTCCAATTTTTGTTCTGATAATTTTTTCATTTAATAACTCGGCTATTATTTCAGTATGGGGCGGGTTTTCAACACGTTGGTATTATGAACTTTTTCAAAATGAGCAAATAATAGAAGCTTGTCTGTTAAGCCTTAAAATTGCAGCTATCAGCGCAACCTTTGCAACGATACTAGGCACTATGGCGGGAATAGCGGTTTCTCAGTTCCAAAGATTCCGAGGTCGACTTCTTTTTACTGGATTACTTGGTGCGCCATTGGTAATGCCCGAAGTGATAACGGGTCTTTCTCTATTACTATTTTTTATCAGTCTCCAAGAGCTTATTGGATGGCCATCAAGCCGGGGAGCAAACACGATAACTATAGCTCATATAACATTTTCAATGGCATATGTGGCGGTAATAGTTCAATCTAGATTAACAAGTATGGATAAATCACTAAGTGAGGCGGCGATGGATCTTGGAGCGCGTCCTTTTCAAGTATTATTTGATGTTACACTTCCGATCATCGCGCCTGCGATGATCTCAGGATGGCTTTTATCTTTTACACTATCTTTGGACGATTTGGTAATCGCGAGTTTCACTGCAGGTGCCGGCGCAAGTACTTTACCAATGGTGATCTTCTCTAAAATAAAACTTGGCGTGACACCTGATATTAATGCTCTAGCTACCCTCATAATATCAATAGTTGGGATCGGTGTTTTTACAGCGGGATATATCCTGCATCGTCAAAAATCTCTAACGAAAATAATCAGATAATAGAAAATATTAGCTATTCAACTTCGCCAATTCAACAGGGGGAATGTAATCAAAAATAAAGTTAATTCGATCATCTTTACCTTTATTCATAACTGAATGTTGTATCTGATTATTCAATTCATAAACTTTACCGATTTCAAATCGATGGGGTTTCCCGTCTATCATAAATCGAACTCTTGGATTCGCGGTGATGGGTATATGTATTCTGTGTCCTACATGAAAAGATTGGTGGCTATCAACATGAGGTTTTATGACTCCTCCTGAGACAAGTTTAGCAGCCATAGCTCTTATAACTGTGCCTCCAGGTGGGTAATACTTCTCTAATATCGAGTCCATAATTGGTAATGCTACTTCGGAGAGCTCATTCCAGGCACTTTCCTTGGTAACTTTAACTGTTGGCCAAACTTTTGTATCAACAAAAAGCATCACGAGTGACTGCGTTTGGGCGTGGACTTCATATGCGTTTTGTCTGTGATTATTAGCAAGCCAAGCTTCATCATCGATACTCATGATAGCGTCAATCAGTGGTGTAACCTCTATATCACCAAGCTCTTTTACGGGAACACCTATATCCATGTTTTTCTCCAGAATTTTTTTACAATCCAATACAATTATCGTTTTTTATACTCTCAATTTCAATTATGAAATCGTTCCTTAGGTAATTTCGTTAATTGCTCGATATGCCTCCTCAATAGCAGATTCAAGCATCGCATTTGCAGCAGAGTCACTATTTGCAATGACTATATTTCCATGCCGTTTCCTACCCAAAATGTGGGGGTGCCGAGGATCATTGTAATCATCATAAACCGTATCAAAAAGTGGGTTATACCAATAAGAATATCCATGAGACCATCGATTGACGGTAATTCCAACGATATCCTCAGAGGCATTGAATCCACCATCTTCAAGACTCTGCTGTAACTGATCTCTTACGTTACGCTCAATGGTCTCAAATGGTGTGGTCAAAAGCTCATATCTTCCCCGTTTATATTGCTCTCTAGCAGATAAACCACTTCCATAAACATGGGGAAACCGTTCCATATGAACAATAATGGGCTCATTCTCATTTTTAGAAAATTGATAATCTCCGTAGCTAACAGGAAAATCTAACATTGAAACAATATGGTAGCTTCCAGGACACACCATGGCTCCGATACCTAAATTTTTCCACGCTTGCCAATTTTTTACAGCTACGTTGGTATAAAGAATTGGAACCTTAACCTGGAAAGCAAGAGCCTCTTTTTGTTTGGCCGGTAACTCAGAACAGATGAACGGAATTACGTTACTGTTACATGCTAATACACATTTTGATGCGGAAACTCTCTCCAATTGATTATCTCTTATATATGAGACAGTAACTGATCCTCCCGCAGATTTGCTATTTTGTACATTAATGACTGTGCTATTGAGCCTCACAGATACATCATTCCGTGGATCGTCAAGAATACTGTAATCCAGTTTTGCTGTAACAAGATCTTCCAAAGAATCACTGGATATCAAATCAGGAATCAGGCGGCAAACTAATTTTCTCGCTATCGTCGCATTTCCATCTGGAAAATGATGAATGTATGGTTCCGCTGATTCAGATTCAGGGAGACCAGCTGCATACCAACCAGGGAGGCCTGCATAGTCCAGTGCCCCCAAAGCACTCACTGAATCAATACCAACTCCTGAGTCAATAGTTAAATCTTGAAGAACAGAAAAGACCTCATTCTCAGTAATTTTCAAATCTTTTTTTAAGAATTCCTGGTAACTAATCTGGTATAAATAATCTCTTTTCTCTTCTACTGGAATATGAGCAATTTGATCTTCATTACATGTGAGTAAAAAGATTAGCTGTTCTTTTGCTGCATCAGATATCGGCATTTGAGCGACTGCTTTTTTTGCTGATAACCTGTTTTTTTTGAGAGGTATAAAATCATCAAAACAACCCAAATCGTATTGAACTAATGCCTTTCTCCCCCAACCCTTCTCATCAAAAAAAATTCCTGCTCTCAGATTATTATCCTTGAAAAAACTTTGATTATAAGCATCATAAAATACATCGAAATCTACACCGAGTTCACCTAATAATTCTTTGACAATTTGACTATATCCAGAGGGTTCTTGCATTGTTTGCGCACCCCCATACCCGACGAGGGACGTTTTATCTACTTGGAATTCGTTACGTTTTGCATGCCCACCAAAATCATCATGATTATCTAAAATTAGAATCTCTGCATTTGGACGATCTTTTTTGAAATAATAAGCGGCACTCAATCCACTTATCCCTGCACCAACAACTATCAAGTCATAGTGCTTTTTGGAACTAATTGTAGCCGAGTGCCAGGTTTTATTTCCTTGCTTTGCAAGGGAATGCATCGCCTCAAAGGAGCCCGCGTGATTTCCTCTTAATCCGATTAATCCTGGAGGATAAAAATTGTGATCTTTTTGAACAGGAGACCAATTGCTAGTTTCTTTCCCAAAAGCTGCATTGACAGCGACAGATGCTGAGAATCCTGCTACACCTTGCATAAAATCGCGACGTGTTATTTTCTTGCCAAGTCCCAAAAATTTGTCACGATTATTCATAAATAAACGACAATTAATTCTTTATCTAAAGCGCATCAATCAAACGATAATATAACATTCCCAACGAAACCAGTTGATTCCTGAATAAATGCTGTCCTGGAAATATAATGGGTTTAATCTTAGAGAAAACATCAAATCTTTCGGCTGTTCCTCCAACAATATCTGCCATTATCTGTCCCGCAAGATGAGTTACATTAACACCATGACCCGAATATCCCTGCGAGTAAAAAATATTATCACTGATTCTACCCAATTGAGGCACCCTATTAACTGTTACTCCTATCGTGCCTCCCCACCCAAATTCAAAATTAGTATTCTTTAATTCCGGATAAACTTTCAGCATTTTTGGAATTAAGGCGTTTTTAATTATTTCCGGATTATCGCCAAAATATGGAAATCTTCTTCCAAACAATAATCTTTTATCGGCACTGAGCCTAAAATACTCGAGAATATAATTTGGATCGCAAACGGCTAAATCTTGGGGATTTATCTTATTGACTAATTCACTTGATAATGGCTCTGAACCGATAATGAAACTCTTTACGGGTAAAACAGCTCCCCGTAATTTTGGTTCGATAAAGTGATATGCATTTCCCGCCAGCACAACAAAGTCAGCCTCCACTGAACCGTGTTGTGTTTCTACAACTGGTTTTACACCATGAGTAATTTTTATAACTGGGGACTTTTCACTTATAACTGCTCCGAGAGCTCTTGCAGCATCGGCCTCACCAACACATAAATTGAGAGGGTGCAAATGGCCGTTATAGTTAATTTTGAGTCCACCTATATACTTCTCTGTCCCTAATGTCTGTCGAACTTCATCTTGATTCAAAAGTTCTTGCCCAAAATCAAAGTTGTACTCATCTAATACTTTCGCATAATTTTCTAAATCTCTAACATGTTTTGGTTTGATAGCAACATCAACATAACCCTGTTTTAAATCACACTTAATATTATATTTGCTCACTCGATCTCGGATAATTTTGTGGCCTTGCCAGCCCATTTCAAAGACACGTTTTTCATCATCTTTAGAAAGTCCTTTAGACAATCGGGTTTCGCCTGAGATACCCCCTATTATTTGACCACCATTTCGACCTGATGCACCCCAACCTACTTTATTAGCCTCTAAAACATGGACGCTATAGCCTCTCTCAGCAAGGTGAAGCGCTGTTGAGATCCCAGTAAATCCTGCTCCAATTACACAAACATCAGCCGATTTTTGGCCTTTTAATTTATCAAAGTTGGTTACTCTATTTACAGTGGCTGCATAATAAGATGAAGTGTGCTCTTGACCGACGTTTGCCTTCATTAACTAGTCTCAAAAAATAAAGTCGAGTAGAAATCTAACTAAAATGAAAGTCGTATTTTAGCAATAATTGACTCCACTGACACGTTATCCCATCCATTATTAAAAAGCTGATTAACTCCCTCTTCTCCATCATAGCTATCAAAATATCCACCTCGACTATAGACAAGGTAAGCATCCGATAGTGGTCCTAATTTATAGCGATACCTCAATTGAAGTGCAGTATCTCCAAAACTAAAATTACTGGCCATCAAGCCAATATTATTTAAATATCCATCATGACTAATTTCAAAAACTTCAGACAAAACCGCATCGACTCCTGCCCATTGAAATTTGAAGCGAATTTCGTGATTTGATGATGGATTCCAATCTAACCTTAAATCGAGAAAATATGAGTCAGCCTTATAATTGGTGAGCCTCTCAATTTCAGAATCCCAAATCAACCATTCTCGGTATTCCTTGTAGGTAATTGAACTCCCTATATTGAGGGTCTCAGAAGCATAGAATCCAATGCCAAAGTTGACACTCCTGTTTAAGTCCTCCAATCCGTCTGTTTCAAACGTAGTCGATAAGTAATAAGAAAAATCTCCACCCTGCGGTCCTGAGTAGGAAAGCTCGTTCCATTTTTGAACAGGTTTTCTAAAATCACTAAATCCTCTGGTTAAAAGATTATCCCAACCGGGGGCTGTGGTGCCTAATCTAAGCTTCACTTTCCCAGTATTCTTAAAAGTTAGTTCAGCTTCCGAGTTCCACCAAAGCTCAAGTCGATTACCTGCATTTGTGCGAGATTCACCCGCCTCTAATGACCAGTATGCTGAGAGTAAGTTCTCAAGTCTTAAATTTTCATTCCAATTATTTTGAAAATAAGCGTACCACTCGTTGTAATCACGCCTTTTCATATAACCTAAGTCAGTTAAATCAAAATCTTCGCCGTAGTGGCTGTAGTAAAGTGTGTACCAACGTTCGTCAGACGGTTGATAATTCCAACTAACCCATGCAGCAATATCACTGCTTTTATACTCTTCTAGATCTGAATTTTGATTAATTTTACTGTGCATAAAATGTAGTTGCCAAAGAGTAGTCTCTGACATTTTCCATTCTGAATCAATCACTTGAATCGTCGCCTCTTTTCCAATCTCATTTCGATTAACATAAGTTAATCTATGTCCAAGAGTCAGATCGCCTTGCTTCCTTTGTAATCTACTCGATAAATATTCAGATCCTTCAAAATCTGGCAGGTCGTCCTCTTTTACATAGAATACGCCCAGATCAAAACTATCAGAATATCGCGTAAATTTCGTTGCATAATCAATGTCAATTGGCGTGCCTTCTTTTGCTCCATATCCTGAACCAATTCGACGAGTGTAGAGAATAACGTCCTCATTCGGAATTTCACTGTTGAATAACCCTTGGTTTTCAGTAAAAAAAGGTCTTTTCTCAGACATGAATGTCTCAAAAGCGGAGAAGTTCACCACTAAATCGTCACTCTCAACCTGACCAAAATCAGGGCTTAATGCCCCTGTTAATTGAACGCTACTGTTTGGACGCCAAATAAAATCCAATCCAGCCTTAGTATCAGATGTTTGTATATTTGGCTGAGAGCTCTTAATATTATTCGTGTAACTTAAATAAGGATACATCTCAAAAGACGACGTTTCCTCTTGATTAACCTCTATCCTGTGCCAATCTTGTATAAACGTATTTCTAGTATAAAAAGCGTCTGGAAAAGCAAATCTCAACGACTCGTCATAAACGACTCGTGAAAACCAGAAACTCATCTCTTTTTTCCCCGATTCTGTTTTTGTCATAGGAGCAACAGACCAGGGGATAAATATTTCACTATACCAATAATTTTCATCACTCGAGGTTTCAGAATACCAAATACCATCCCAATCTCTTCGGTATTTATCATTTGCAAGAATTCCATCTTGCATAGAGTTTGCAGAACCTACCGTGAAATCATAACCCGTCAGTTGATTACCATCGAAATCGATACTAACAATATTTTTATCTCCCTTGATTTCAACATCTCTCGCAAATCTTCTATTTACTCTTTTTACCGAAGCAGGCTGATAATTGGAAAATGCAACGTAGATACCCTCAGCATTAGTAAGAAGCCTAACTTGTGTTTTGTACTTAGCCGGAGCGCCACTCAAAGGCTCCACAGTGACAAACTGATCAAATACTTGAGCATCATTCCACTCGATTTCGTCAATAATTCCATCAATTATGATTTCCGCGCTCACCGAGCTTGGCAAACAAATCAAGAAATATAGAAAAATAAAGAGAGGTGAGGACAACCTAATCAAAGTAATGGCCAAAAGTTATAATGATTTATATATTCAACGAGCTTATATATTAACTTGTATAGGGGCCTTGTCTACTGGTTTTTGGCCCAGCGAGGTGATGTGTAGGGAATAATAAGAAACTCATCATTTTTGTGAATTATACCAGGAACCTCAACAACACCAACAAGTCCCCTTAGGTATTTTGCAACTTGCAAAAACAAAGTTTCATCTAATACATTTCCATTTTTATCCAAAATTTTTTGTGCCAGATTTTTCGACATTCCCAGACAAGGAGGATTATATTCTTCTACAATTAATTCGACACCTGAATCAAACTTAAAAATTGTACCCTTGGGTAGTTTCGAAAAATTATTAGCTCCACTTACACAAAAATTTGCACCAATATCACCCGCGTTAAGGGGAACCCTCAAATTCATTTTTTCACTTATTTCATCTAACTCCTCTGAGGATACGGCAGACCACTGCCTCTCATTTCGTCTCAAGGTATTTGCTACTTGTTTATCATCACCTTCCCAAGTAACCCTCTCAAAACCTGCATGACGATCACCAATTACTCCATCCAAGCGAAATTCCAGTTGCTTTACTGATCTCTTTATTAATTCCTCTTCAATAACTCCGAGAAATAAAGAGTCAATTTTCCCTATGATTTTCTTCAAAAATACTCCTTATGTACTTTTATCCAACTTGCGCTTCCGATCTAATTTCTTTTCTCCACTCCGATAAATTCATTTCAATCGCAAAAAATCCAGCTATCCACATTGATTCATCCCACGCAAACATATAGTGTCCCCAGTAAATCCAGTATCCACAGAAAGACCATAAAATAGTGTATGAAATTACCTTCGTATATTTTACTATCGAAAAAATAGTTCCGGAGGCTTGATTTTTATCTTGTAAACGGACATTTATTTCGATGGCAAATATGATCAAAATCCATGCAATAGATTCAACGAGATCCACGCGAGCCAGATGTGTTTCAATATCAAGCCCGGTAGCATCCTGCACAATAAGTGCTGTTCTTGGGTCACTGTAAAAAAATTGCGAGGCATTAGAGAGATTCTTGCATGTATCAGCAGTTATCTCAGTATAGGTGATGTTGAAAGCGTAAGACTTCTCCATCCCCACGAGTTGACATAAATCATTCACTCCTTGGATCTCAACAGCTGATAAAATCTCCACCAGATTAATGTAGTATGCATACGGTGTGTGAGCAATTCCCAAAACGCAAAAGAATTTTGTGAAATTTAGGAGTAAGACTTTATTTTTTGTAAATACCTCATCAGATAACGCATATGTTTCTAACTCATATACCGCAATAAGAATAATCCAAGCACTCAAATCAATAGTGGTTGTAAATGCTCTAAATCTTTCACCAAGATTACTGCCTTCAAATAATGTATGCTGCGCAACGGAGATGTCCAACCAAATATAATAACCAAAATTAATAAGAAGTATGGTGTAGACAACCGCTTTTATCTTTTGCTTTAAGTCAAAGTTTGAATAGGGATTCTTCGAATTATTCACCTGGTTAATCTCTTTTGAATTACTAGTTTGGGCTGTACCAAATCGGTGAAGTCCATGCCATCTCTCGTATCGAGGAAGAGTAAGTGCCATCCGAACATACTGACGGCCTTTGCTCACTTGGGATTCGATCACAGTCAAAAGTATGCCATCGACGAGATTCAGGCTCTATGACTCTCATGTAATAGTATGATGGTAATGACCTATCAAAATCTGAGTCGGAAAAGACCTTACATAGACTATCAGCACCTTTTTTTTCTGAAATAACCGGAATTACACTGGTTCTCATTGCACCCGCCGAATCAATCCAGCCCTTAATCAGTTGCAAAGTCTCGATACCCAATCCATCAGGATCTTTCGATGCTTGCATTAAAAATTTAAGGTTTTTTCCTCCGCCTAAAGATTTTATGTCACCTCCCATAGGGACACCCGAATCATATGCTCGCTCAATCATATCTGGAGCTGCACAAAGATTTTCCTCTATATCCCAGCCAGCAAAAAACCTCGGTCTGATTCTGGGTCCTGAGGTCCCAAAAACCTCTTTTCGTAACAGTGCATCAAAGATAGAATCTCTGGTATTCTCCTCCGCCCAAACTCCCGCTAAACCTCCTGGGTTTCCGTCAATTCCACTAGTGAGGATGCCCTTTTCTAATCTTTCCAATGAAGTACCCTCACCAACTACCGCACCAACCCATGAGGACTCTTTGACATTACCAGCATTAGAGACATGAGTATCAGTTGATCCAATTACGCCGAGTTTGATCGGATTAAATCCTGTGGTTTGTTCTTCTTTTAGTCCAACGAGCAAGGCTGATCTATGGAAATCTGTGGGGTCAACGCAACCTGCTCCAAGCATACCATTGTCTCCAACGACTCCATTTTCGCATTCTTTAGTTATTTGAGACGCTTGAGTAAATGCTAAAAGATCTTCTGAGCTTTCATCTGGTGCTATGTAAGTCTTATTTTCTCCCAAAATTCTAACAGCCTCGATATCACATAATTCATCCGGAGCACCAATTACAGAGGAAAGCCCGTTGATGCACTCGGAGCCGCCTTTATGCTGGAAAATCTCCATAATGGGTTCCCGTTTAAGTCTTGTAATTGCATAAGCAGATTTTGATTCTAAGTCTTGAGCAATCTTCATGTAAGGTGCCATTCTGCCATTGGCTAGGTTTGTATTATGTGGGATCGTGATGTAATCGCAGCTACTATTGGGTGGACACACTTTATTCAGAGCCGACCAAAGCTTGCTATCAATTGGAGCATCAATATAACTGATAGGCTCCTTAGGAACTGTGCTATTCCTGAAAATAACATTTCTGTGGTAGTTCGAAGTCCCGGGCGTACCTGTGTATTCATAACCAACAAAACTGGTAAATCTGCATGGTGAATTTTCTTGATTAGCAGCCATTTGTATTTCCTGCCACGGTGTCTTTGAGTACTCTCTACATAATTCTCCATCTTCACCACAAACATCGACTAATCGTTTTGGACTTTCAGTAGTCAGAACAGACGCAAGCATCAACATTCCTTGACGCCCGTTCACCCTAAAGGTTGTGCAAAAAGCACTATCAAATGCAGGGGATCCTGGCGTTGTGCAAAGTGCTCTCTCTCCAAGAAACTCACCATGATCTGTTACTGCTAGAAAATCTAAGGGTCGATCAATTGTTGCCCGACCAATAGGCTTACCTGATGCGTCAAGCGGAAACATTGGGATCGTCTCTCCCTGTGCATATCGATTAGCATCAAGAGGAGTAGTGCCAGTGGCGTTAGCTGCAGAATCATGAGATAGATTTGTATGTACATGAAGATCGCCAAAAAGTGCAATTCTATTCAAATCAAGAGAATCGCAAGGTTCTGCTATTTCAGCGTTGGTGTTGGAGAAACCTTCCAAAACAGGATTCTTGACTTCATTCTCTCCACAGCCGGTAATCGCAATCAGTAATATTAATTGAATTATTCCTAAATTTATTTTGATCCGCATGCTGTCTCTCCTAATTATTTTTATTATTGTCTTTAGGGCTCTGTTTTATATTGAGTCTCATTACTGCTGATTGTATGCCAAAATGCCTTGGAACCGACATATATATGATAAGCATCAGGAAGATCTGTTGGTTTATCATTAATCAAACCCATCGCAAAGTAAATTTGATCTGGCTCATCTGTAATCTCAATAAATAGTTTTGAGCCACAATTCTTGCAAAAAAAACGCGTATATTTTTCAGAGGAGTTATAACTTTTGAGGCAATCATGTCCTCTCAATATTTTAAATCCAGCCTTTGATGTCCCGGCGAAAGTTGCAAATGCAGAACCATGTATTCTTCTGCACTGGCTACAGTGACAATGACTAAAGTCATTAATCCTATCGCTAATTTGCATACCTACAATTCCACATTCACAATTTATTAGATGATTAGATACTTGGTCATTCATTTTTCCATTGACGCAACTAGTCCGCATACCCCCTCCAAGATTCAGGAAATCCTGTCCATTTAGTGCATTTATACTCAGTGTTATCCCATGCTGGCCTCGAATCGAAAAACATGTGCTCTCCCTCGGGAAGGTCAAATACCCCATCCAAAATTCCCAGTGCAAGCCAAGATCGTGTCTCATCAACTTTAGGTCGGCACATAATAGATGATCCACAATTAGCGCAAAAATATCTGTTCAATTCATTTGAAGAGGCATATATTTTTAGATGATTCCCTCCTGCTAAAATATGCATAGATTTCGTGTCTATTCGAACCCACGATGCATAGGCTGCACCATGCAACCTTCGGCATTGCCCACAGTGGCAATAACTTAATGATTTTATCGAATCAGTGACCTTCAATTTAATAAGTGAGCACTCACATCTTCCGCGAACCATAATGGATAATACTTTATATTTAAAATTTCATCGGTGGTGTTAAAGATGCTCGCGCATTCTTCCAAAAAGGCTTATGTGAAACGTGACATTGTGACCAACTTGATTTCCATTCAAGCTCTTTTTGATAATAAATCTCAGCCCATATTTTTTCAGGACACGACCCGTTTTCAAACTCAATATCAGATAGAGTTAAATTAGCCTTTAAAATTGGCGACCACACACAAGATTTTACTGTACCAATGCGCTTTCCATTCTCTTTGTCATAAAGAAAGGCATCTGCAGGAGGCTTATTTCCCTCTACCGAAAGCTTAACGAGTCTTCTGTTCGCAGGACGCAATGCTTCGGCTTGGAGGGCTTTTTTTCCAGTAAAATAGGGTTTTTCAAAATCAACCAACCATGATAATCCAAGCTCAAATGGTGATCTTGATCTATCCGCTCTCACCGCTGTTTCTGCTGTTACAAAGTCTTCTCCCGGCATTATAAAACCAGCTTCAATTCTAACCATATTCAATGCGTGTAGTCCGATAGCGCGGATATCGAAATTCCCATTTTCACATTGGCCATATATTAAATCCCATAAATCAAGAGCATTCTCAGGTGAAGTCCAGAGTTCGTAACCTAAGTCTCCTGTAAAACCAGTTCTGGAAATCATGATTTCAATACCGGAAATTGATTGTTGGCATATCTGAAATGGCTTCAATTTATCCAGACCTTCAATCCCTACCTTATTGAGAACCGAAAATGATGTGGGTCCTTGAACGGCCAGCGCAGCTATATCATCAGTCTCCTTCTCTATGTTGACATTAAATCCCAATCTTGAAATCGACAGCCAATCAAGCTGATGATGCTGAGCGCATAAGCGGAAGTCATTTTCTCCAAGTCGAAAAACAGTCCCATCATCTAACACTTTCCCCTCATCATTGCACCAGATCACGTAAGCTACTCGGTCAATCGCAAGATTGGATAAATCTCTTGTCACTAATCTATTCAAGAATCTTTGAGAATCTGGGCCAGTGATTCGAAATTTTTCCATCGGCGTGAGATCCATCAAGCTACAGGTACTTCTGATAGCGAAATATTCTGAAGCAATTGTGTCAAACACTTGTGCTGATTTATAACCATTCCAGGATGTCCATTGTTGAACAATGTTTAAGGCATCAAGCCTGGCCTGAAAGGGACTTTTTTGAAATACCGAACTTGTCACTTAAAAAAAACCTTCAATATCATTATTTGTCTCTCTTAAATCGCTCTAATTATTTGCTTGGCCGCATTATGACCTGGGAGCCCAGTTATTCCGCCCCCTGGATGCGCTGATGCACCGCACAAATAAAGGTTTTTACAAGGAGTTTTATATTGCGCCGATCCATGCACTGGCCTCATCATAAATGACTGATCAATTCCCATTTCCCCATGGTGCCAATGTCCCCCAACACAATTATATTGTTCCTCGATATCACAGGGGGTTAGTAGTTCATAGCTTTTGACTAAATTATTAAATCCTGGAATATATTTTTCGATTGTCTCAAACACACGATTTACAAAAAGATTTCTATTTTTTCCCCATCCTCCTTTAAGGTCGTAAGGAGCAAAAGAGGCGGAGATCGTCGCAGTTATGCTATTTACTGATGGGCCTCTATCTTCAACTCGATTGATAATCATTTCGAGTATCGGATGATCAGAGTATTCCCCATATTTTGAGTGGTTAAAGGCATGCTCAACGTACTGCATGTCTGGAGCAATAATCAATCTTTGAAAAAGTTTATCGCCTTCAAGATTTTGATCTTTCGGTAATGCTTTTAAACACAAATTAATTCTCGCGACAGCCCCCTCTTGTCGAATCGAATCTACTCGATGCGAAAACATTGCATCCAAATATTCCGTGCCGACGAACTTCAAAAAAGTTGTCTTCGCATCCGCGTTTGAAATAACTAAATCACTTTTAAATATTTCAGCAGACTCAAGCTTCACGCCCTTACAGATACCATCTTCAATAATAATCCTATCAATTTTGGAATTAGTTAAAATTTTAACCCCCAGAGACTTTGCTTTTTCCTCTAGAAGAGTCGATAAATTATCTGATCTGCAAAGACTATTATTTTCTCCAAAAGAAATCTTCTGCAAATAGGACAACACTGTATTGGGAGTTCTCGGACCCATCTTGTGACCTAGTACAGCATCGAAAGCAATCGCTCCTTTAATTGCAGGGTCATCAAACTTTTCATTCAAAACATCGAATATGTTGATCCCTCCAACACGCAAGAACTCTCGCATTAATTTTTTACCTAAACCAAAACGAAGATTCCAACCAATCTTAATTAAGGTCTTTTTATCGTGCCAATCCATATCCTTAAGTCTAGGCGGTATATTGGTCGTCAGTACATCTAGCGCTTCCGAATATTTTTTAAATTCTTCAATGAAGCCTCGGTATGACTTCGAATCTCTCTCACTAATTTTCCTACCAGAAACAGAATTATTAGCAAAAGTTATATGGCTTCCATCTTCACTGAGGGATATTGTGTCCAGACTCAATTGAATAGGCAGCGCAGGCAAATCAAGATCCTTGAGAATCTGCATATTTAAGCCATATGATGCATGAGCAAGCCCTGCGAGTTTATTACCATTATTATCAATGATTGGTGCGCAAGCACCCCCAACCGAGTCTCTTGCCTCAAGTATTTGGACAGAAAGACCTGCTTTGGCAAGATAAGATGCGCAGACCAATCCATTATGGCCCCCTCCAATCACTATAACCTTTAGATTGTTAGTCATCGCCAAAATCCTCTGGAGTTGTATTTTTGCGTTTGAAATCACGCAAAATTTCGCGAGCTGCGTTCGCGCCGGGCGCACCCATTACCCCTCCCCCGGGATGATTGGAAGAACTACACATATACATTCTTTTCAAGGGTCCTCGATATTGCGCATAACCTGGAAAAGGTCGATTAAACATTAATTGGTCTAGAGTGAGTTCTCCTTGAAAAATATTGCCCTCTGTCAAGCCAACCTCTTTCTCAATTTCATGCGGTGTTCTAATCTCAGCATGGAGAATAAGATCTTTGAAGTTCGGGCTGTAATCACCGATCTGATTAATAACAGTGTCTCCGAATGCTTTTTTCTTTTTGTCATCCCATCCACCCTCAGGCGATACCGGACAATATTGAACAAAGACTGACATCATATGCTTTCCTGGAGGCGCCATAGTAGGGTCATATTGGGTTGGAATAACCATATCGACATAGGGATCAGAGGACCACCGGTCATCTTTCCAATCATCATAAGCTCGCTCCAACCGCTCAAGAGTATCGCTGAAATGCATATGACCCAGCGTTAGAGGTGACTTATCCGGCAAGGCTGAGAAAATTGGCATCCCATCTAAAGCAATATTTACCTTGCCAGATGAACCTCTTATTTTGAAGTTCTTAGCACGCTTGACAATATCCTCAGGTAAATCAGATTCATCAATAATTTTAAGAAAAGTCCGTTTGGCATCCAGATTTGAAATAATCGCGTTTGCATTAATAATTTCACCAGAAACTAGCTCGACACCAGTCGCAGTTTGATTGCTTACTGTTATTTTTTTAACCTCTGAGCTCTTTCTTATGGTGCCTCCAAAAGATAGAAAAGACGAGCTCAAAGCTGCAGCGACTGATCCCATTCCTCCTCGAGCAAATCCCCACGAGCCAACATTTCCATCTACATCACCCATAGCATGGTGAAGAAGAACATAGGCAGTTCCGGGCGAGTAAACGCCAAGACCAGTGCCAATAATACTTCCACCAGAAAAATGAGCCAAAATGACATCACTTTCAAAATATTGCTCTAGATAGTTAGCAATGGACATCGTAAAAAAACGGATGAACTCGTATAGTTCTGATTCACTTAAGCTGTAGAATTTCTTTAATAAAAAAGCAAATTCAAGAGCATCTCTTGGTCGGAAAGATGCAGGATCTGGAGGTGTGCGAAGTAAAAACCCACGAATCAATCGACACCACTTCATCAAATCAGCATCAAATCTTACCGCCGCATCAGCATCTTTCTTTGAGTGTCGTGCAACTTCTCGACGCCACAAATCTGATTGATGATAGCTCCCTAAATAGTCGCCATCTTGTTTGAAGGTCACACTGCCTTGCAGAGGAACGACCTCAAGCCCATGACGCCCTAAGTCAAGCGATTGATAAATTTCAGGTCTGAAAAGACTACAGACATACGAGCAGTTGGAATATTTCCAATTTTTATGGAGTTCAAGACTTGCGGTTGCCCCACCAATGTATTCATTCTTTTCAAGCACCAAAACTTTTAATCCTGCTTTGGCAAGAAAGGCAGCATTGGTAAGCCCATTATGTCCAGCGCCGATAACAATAGCGTCGAAATTTTCCATAATATTTTTTATGCAACCATTTATAAATCAAGTTGACTATATCAAAAGCACAAACAAAAGCACGTCTAGAATTGATATTTTTTAATCAACGTTTTAAGGCTACTAAATTTTTAAGAATCCTCTGGAATTAGGTGTTTACCAAAAGAGAAAAATGATCTATTCTACAGAGTTGGGGAAAGTGTTTCTTTTCATAAACCTTTGGTTCCGGTCTGAAAAGAGCGCTGTTACTGAAAAACAGCTACTACAACTAGGGTAGACATACGGAGAAAATTAATGAACGATTCGAATTTGGATAACAAAGCGTCATTGAAGCAAAAACTAATCGTAACGTCGATGGCAACTGCGATGGGGATTACCGTTGCACCGGTCAGCTTTGCTCAAGAAGCAACGCTTGAAGAAGTAATCGTAACGGCTCGTCAAAGAGCTGAGTCCTCGCAGGAAATTCCAATGACAATTTCAACATTGTCTGGTGAGGATATTGAGAGACAAGGGATTACAACACTAGAAGATTTCTCTAGATTTGTAAGCAACTTGAATGTACAAACTACTGCTCCTGGACAAAATACAATTGTCTTCCGTGGAGTGAGTGACGGCGGAGGATTCCTAGTTGATCCGACCGCGGCAATATATTTGGACGAACAAGCAATGTCGATGACATCGATGGCGCCAGATATATATCCAGTCGACATAGCTAGAATCGAAGCACTTTCTGGTCCTCAATCAACACTCTTCGGAGCCTCCTCTCAGACAGGAACTGTCAGGGTCGTGACAAATAAGCCAGACATGGAAGGTACGGACATTACGGGTAACATGTCAATCGGAACATCTGGTGTCTCAAAAGGTGAAAATGGCTTTGATTTTGATACAACAGTAAACATGCCAATAATCGAGGACAAGCTAGCTGCAAGATTCTCAGTCTTCAGTGCTGAAGACGGTGGTTTTATTGACAGTGTTCCTGGAATGACTGTTGTGGATGAGTACACCGGGCTTGGTGGCTTGGTATCTAACCTTAATGAATTAAATCCTCATCTCGACACGGTTGAGGATGATATTAATAGCGTAGAATGGTGGGGTGGTCGAGTAGCAGTCAAATGGCAAATGTCAGATGATTGGGCGGCAACAGTGTCTCACAACTTCCAAGAAATTGAAGCGAATGGATTCAATGATTTTGATCCGACGGTTGGGGACTTGGAAACAGTTAAATTCTACGATGAATATCGAACGGATGAGTGGAAAAATACAAGCTTAATAATCGAAGGCGATCTCGGTTTTGCTCAGTTAACTGTTGCAGGCTCATATTACGACAGAGAGACAGTGTATCAGCATGATACGCAAACCTACTCTGCATATTTTATGTATACGCTTGGATATTATGCGGGATACGCAACCTATCAATTTGGCACAGACCCAGTGGGCGCCTTGATTAATGATCAGATAAACGAATCTGATACGCTTGAAGTTAGACTTTCTCACACAGGAGACAAGTACAGTTGGACGGCGGGTGTTTTCTACATGGATTCTTATGAGAACTGGGACTTTACAAGCTTTGTGGATGGTTATGTGAATGGTCCAGCTTTCGCTACATGGTCTGGGTATGCTGCCTATTATGATATATCTATAGCACCGACAGATACTTGGTGGCATTCAAATCAAACAACTACTCGTGAAGACAAAGCAGTTTTTGGTGAGATCGATATAAAAGTATCCGATAGATTGTCGTTATTATTGGGCGGACGATACTACGAAGTAGATCGTTATATATCTTATTTTGTCGAGAAGCCCGCTGGATATCCAAACAACTTCACACCAGATCGGACTGCAGTAGACGACGGATTTATTCCGAAGGTTGGTCTTCAATATGATCTCTCTGACAATATGATGGTTTGGGGTGTATATTCTGAAGGATATAGAGTTGGTGGGACAAACCGAGCAAGAGGAACCCCAACACTTCCAGTTGAATACGGCCAAGACATTATTGAGAATAAAGAAATTGGCCTGAAGAGTAGCTGGGCTGAAAATACTATTCAGTTTAATGCAACATACTACGAGATGAGTTGGAGTGATATGCAGCTCGAACTAACGGATCCAGCATTCAGCATTGGCGAACCATGGCAAGCAGTTGTTGCGAATCTTGGAGACGGAACGGTGAAAGGAATGGATGTCGACCTCACGGCGCTGGTAGGCGATATTCAATTTGGTTTCAATATGACAAAGGTGTTTGATGCATATGTGAATCCAATGCAGTCGTATCCGGATGCCAGATTCGAAGGTGGAGTAGCCGATCTTGGACTAGATGCCAAGTCGACATTACCATTATTCGGTGATATATCTTACTCGCTATATACAGAGTATGTAGGACCTATCAACTTATTTGGAGATGATACTCAAGGGTTTGCGCGTGTTCAGCATAGCTACAACGGAGAATCATTGAACCAGTTAAGTGATGGAGGAAATGCACCAAGATTCACTCAAGGAGATTACCGTGTAACTGACCTGATAATGGGTTTTGATGTTGGTGATTGGAAAGCTCAATTATCACTTAACAACATTACGGATGAGAGAGGGATTAGTTTCAGAGATTCCTCTGATTTTGACCCATACTATGGGAGATATTCTGATAGTGTTATCCGACCTAAAAACTACTCTATCTCTCTAAGGCGTTATTTCTAAAACAGAAGGAAGGTATTAATAAAAGGCATGCGAAAGCGTGCCTTTTTTATTTAAATGGCCAAACCTCAAGACCGTGGATTGCGTTGCGCACATCCATCGTCAAACTAACCGTTGCAACTCTCTCATGTTTTTCTAAATCAAATAAACTTATAGTTGATGGGGATGAGCCAGCTGCTATTAGAGTGGGCGAAATAATACAAAGGCCTCGTCCAAATGCTTGACGAGCTATCTTTGAATCATCGACATTATTATATTCTATAAGATCCTCTTTATATGAAGGGACTTGGAATACTTTAGAAGTTCCCGAAGAACTGACCACTCTGACAACATCACTTTGCGTATCATTGAAAATGACACCATCACCAAATAATTGTGCGTTATGAATACCCTGCGGCAGACTACAAACTGTCGAAATGCTCATATCCGATTTCAGTCGTAACAAGGCTTTTGTGTTAAGCCCACTTATGTATACACCCGATTCGTTCACAGAAACCATATTGATATGATAGTTATTTATGAATGGAGGGCCTCCTGAGACCATAGGATCAAAACGTTGACCAACCCACTGATCTCCATTTTTGGAAATATAAAGACCCCAAATAAACTTGTTAGTTTTGAGATTAAACACCAGAAGACTTTCGTATCCTGTTGATGTTAAAAAAAGCAAATGGTCTTTTCGACTTATCTCATGACAATGCTTCAAATACTCGTTCTTATAAGATCCTAACAATTCAAATTTCGAGTTATAACAAAATAGTTCATCACTAGCTGCAATACAAATTTTTTCTTCAAAAAACTCGATACCTCTTAGACCACGATCCCAACCCCTTCCTGTAAAATCAATGCTCCCATCGTTCCAGTCTAGGCATTGGGAGGTTGAAGTCTCCTGAAAATCTATCAGGAATACTCCACCATGACTTTGTCCTTTTTCACTTCCTCTCACTACTGAGGTCGCAATAAGCTTTGGTAATTTCATTATTCTCAACGCACGATTTTTGTTAAATCAGATGTATCTAAGAGCGGCTCAAGAATCTCAATTAATGGATCTATATGAGATTCAAATTTTTTCCATGTATTCAAAGATTTTGTATAAATTGGTTGTCTCACCTGTTCCGAACTTGCGGTCGCAACAGAGCGTTTTGTCTGATGAAAATTAATGCATGATTCTTCAAATGGAAGACTACAATAGTCTAGTATCAATTTGACTTGCATCTCAAGATCTTGGACCACGTCTTCATATTGCACACGAAGTACTTTGCCTGGAAGAACTTGGTTCCAATGTTCCATCAAGCTATCATATTCGAGATAGAATTCACCCAATTCAAACATGTCATAAGCATAGGTTTGTCCGAGAGCCCAATGTTGCTTAAAGCAACCAATACAACTATCAAGAGGATGTCTCCGAGCATCTATAATTTTAGCATTTGGCATAATTGTGGCAATTAAACCAATATGTGCAAAATTATTTGGCATTTTGTCGGTAAAGTAAGGAGCTCCCTGCCGATGGCGATTTGCTCTATCTAAGTATGTTTCTCCTAAATCATGAATTTCACTCTTTTGCATTTTGCGTATCCCACCGGGATAAAGAGTTCCCTTCTCTTTGTTATTGAGCATTTGCGATACAATTCCCAAGTCTGGAAGTTCTCTTGTCCCATCAACCTGACTATGGCTCGCCAGGATTTGCTCTAAGAGCGTAGATCCAGATCTTGGCATGCCAACAATAAATATTGGAGAAGAATCCTTGTTGCCAGGATTGGTGGTACTTATTTCTTGAAAAAACTCCGATGAAAAAACTTCTTTTAACTTATCATTAGATACTTCAGTTTGAACAGGATCATATGTAATCAAAGATCTTTGTATTTCATTACCCATTTTGTAGTACTGAAAGGCTTCATCATAATCTCCAGAATCTTCGTAAGATTTTCCAAGGCTAAATGAAAATGCAACTTTCGATGGCTTGTCTAACTTCGGATTATTTAATCGTCGTTTCATATCTTCAATTTCAAGATCACTAAAACGAAACGTTTTTAAGTTTGATAGGCTGAACGAAATCTCGCCAATATTTGGCTTTAGCTTTCTCGCCTTTTTATATGCAGATATCCCACCGTCTAAATCTCCCATAGTCTTGAGTGTATGTCCCAAACCTAGGTATGCACCGACTAAACTTGGATCTATCTGAACAGCTTTTTGATACGATTTAGCTGACTCAGCTGTTCTGCCAGCTACGGCCAATGCCGCTGCTAATTGATAGAAAGTAGTAGCATTTTCACCATCAATCTCTAAGGCTTTTCTCAGTAGAACTATGGCCTCTTCATCTTTTCCCTGCTCTCGAAGTGCATTACTCAGCTCATGCCAGGCAATTATGAATTTAGGTGCAATTTCTATTACACGCTTTAATAGCTTCTCTGCTTGTTTAAAGGCTCGAGCATGAATAGCAATCCTGCCCAATAGCAATCCGGCATTAACTTCTCGAGGATTTTCTTCTAGTATCTTTTTTGCAACAGTTTCAGATTCTCTAAATTTACCTTGTGCAAAAAGATGTGTCGCCTTTTCTAAATTTGCTTGGGCTGGGGATAAATCAGACGCCATCTTCAGCGCAGCATCGCCCGCCTCGTGACGACCCAAACTTTTTAACGCACCACCCAACTTAAAAAAAGCGCCAGCATTCTCAGGATGCTGCTCGATAGCTCTTTGCAGAGGTAAAACAGCCTCTTGAGGACGTCCTAAATTGAGAAGAACTGTCCCAAGATCTTCCTGAACCTTCGGGTAACTAGGAGATATCTCGGCGACAATTTTGAGATTCTCCTCTGCGCCTTCAAAGTCGTTTTGCCTAAGCAAAATACTTCCCAAAAGAGATAAAAAATTTACATCTCTTGGGAACTCCGCAAGCTGAGACCGACATAATTTTTCTGCATCAGATTCCGATCCATTTTTTAATAGATTGATTACATGCTCGAACAGCTTTCTGGATCCTTGTTCACTCATCAATTTCTATTCCCATACTAAAAAGTAATAGCTTTCCATACATATTTGGCTTTATTGTGTAATCCAAAGTATATAATTTATTGTGTATAGAGAGGAAATTTATATATGTTTGGTAGAAAAAAACACACGTTCGTTATGATTTTTTCTCTACTTATAAGTAGCTATATAGTGAGTGACGAAAATTATGCCGTAGTATCAAATCATTTAATCGATGGGAAATCCGACCAGATAAGAACTGATTTAGCAGTAATAATATCAAATAATAAAATCTCTGAAGTAATAGATAGAAATCTTATTCCCAAAGACACAAGGCTGATTGATCTCGGGAACTCTACCCTGATGCCTGGATTGATAAATGCACATGAACATCCATTGCTGCATGAAAATGATTATCAAACAGCGCACTTAAAATCATCGTCCGCATACAAAGCGCTTATTGGACTAAAAACTCATCAAGGATTGCTCGCCTCAGGTTGGACAACAATCAGAGTGATGGGAGATGGAGATGTTTTCTACGCGAATCAAGATATAAAAAAAGCAATTGAAAATAAAATATTTATAGGTCCAAGAATTACTGGGGCTGCACATTACATATCTATTACGGGCGGCGGTGGCGATATAAATTATATGTCTCCCGAACAGACGCCTTTGCCTGATGGACTTATTGCTGATGGTCCACAAGAAATAATCAAGGCAATAAGAAAAGAAATTAAATATGGTTCTGACTGGATTAAGATAATGGTAACAGGTGCTTTTATGTCTGTGGGTGATAATCCAGAAAATGTCTCTTTTAGCCCGGAAGAATTAAAAGCAGCCGTTGATGAGGCAAAACGACACGGTATCCCTGTAGCTGCTCATGCTCATGCAACTGAGGGAATTAATCAAGCAATAAGGGCTGGCGTTAGATCAATAGAACATGGCACATATCTTGACGAGGAATCAATTTCGCTAATGGTGAAGTATGGTACGTTTTATGTGCCAACAATTTATGTAGGTGACTACTATGCAAACAGTGGGAAATTACTAGCCCAAGAAAAAAATGATGATTATTACTTATCATATCGATCTGAGTGGTTATCGATGATCGAAAAAGCCTACCTGGCAGGCGTAAAAATCACTGTCGGTTCAGATCTCTGTGGATATGGAATTGAACCAAGTCTCTGCGTAAGAGAGTTTGCAACATTAGTTGAGGCAGGAATGACTCCCATGGATGCTATTAAAGCTGGAACTATTGTGGGTGCTGAATTAGTAGGATGGGATGACGAATTGGGAAGTATTGAATCAGGCAAGTTAGCAGACATTATAGCAGTAAAAGGTAATCCCCTTGAAGACATATCCGTGCTGGAGAGTCCGATTTTGGTTATTAAAGATGGAAAAATAATAATCAATAAGCTTGACTCGTACTCTGCTCTTGAAAAATAAATACTGGTTATCTCAGTTACTAGCTTTAGTCGATTTCTGACAAGGCGTCCCCAATTGCGTTGACAATAGAATCAATTTCATTATGTGTAGATGAAAAAGGAAGACCCAGTTGAAGAGTATCGCCACCATATCTAACATAAAAACCTTTTTCCCAACATTTCATAGCGGCTTCAAAAGGTCTTTTCGCCGGTTGCCCTTCAAAAGCATCTAATGTAATACCCGCGGAAGAACCATAATTTCTTATATCAATTATATGATTACAGCCCTTCAAGCTGTGTACCTTGTCCTCTAGAATTGGAGCCATTTTTTTTACTTGCTCAAAACTACTTTCTCTTTTTAAGAGCTTGAGGGTAGCAAGACCAGCAGCACAGGCAAGAGGATGACCTGAGTATGTATATCCGTGAGGAAATTCAATCATATAATGCGGGCCCGCATTATCTAAGAATGTTTCATATATTTCACTTTTACAGATTACTGCGCCCATAGGAACAGAGCCATTGGTGAGTTGTTTCGCAATATTCAAAATATCAGGAGTTACGCCAAATTCCTCCGCACCGGTTGGTGCTCCAACTCGTCCAAAAGCTGTAATCACTTCATCAAAAATTAATAAAATATTATTCTCATCACAGATTTCTCTGACCCGCTTGAGATATCCAACTGGAGGGGGGATTACACCAGCTGAACCAGCCATCGGTTCAATGATCAACGCACCGATATTACTTGAATCATGGAGGGCAATAATATTCACTAGCTCTTCCGCGAGATGCGCGCCAGTCTTTGGCATACCTCTACTGAATCGGTTTTCCAGTGTCATAGTATGCGCCAAATGATCGGCCTCTATACCTTGTCCAAAGGTCGCTCTGTTACCAACAATACCACCAACACTAATTCCACCAAAATTAACACCATGGTATCCTTTAACTCTGCCTATAAGCCGAGTTTTTGATGCCATCCCCTTCTTACGCCAATATGCCCTTGCCATTTTTAAAGATGTATCCGCACTCTCTGACCCTGAGCCTGTATAAAATACTTTATCCAAACCCTTTGGCATAAATTTAATTATTTCTTCACTCAATTCAAATGATTTTGGATGCCCAAATTGAAAACTACTGCAGAAATCAAGCTCTTTTGTTTGATTAGCTATTGCTTCTGATATCTCTTCTCTGCAATGACCTAATCCTGTCGTCCAAAGACCCGACAGCCCATCAAATATTTTTCTCCCATCTGCGGCTCTCAAATATCGTCCTTTTGCTGACACAATCATCCGAGGATTTTCTTCGAACTCTCTATTACCAGTAAATGGCATCCAATGACTCTGCATTTGAGATTTCGTAACACCACCAGTATCATAAAACCTACGAGTTGTATGATGTTTAGCTGAACTAAATAACTTTTTTAGCATTAATTTTGCAACCTTAAATTGACTGAAATAGTATACTTTAAAACACTGATTTCAAGCATCCATTAATTATTAGTATGGTGAGCCAATAAAAAATAAAGAATAAGGTTTTTTTGGAGAAAAGTATGAATTATTCAACCATCAAGTATGAAGTAGAGGACTCAATTGCGTTAATTACACTTTCAAGACCAGAGAAGTTAAATTCATTCACTATCGAGATGAGCAATGAATTGATAGATGCTTTTGAAAAAAGCAGTGAAGATGACGATGTAGGAGCAATAATTGTCACGGGAGCTGAAAGAGCATTTTGTGCAGGTATGGATTTAGATCCAAACCTAGATAATGTTTTTGGTCTTGATGAAACCATTAAACCAACACTTGATGATATGAGAGAAAAGATTTCGGATCCAAAAATACACCATGGTGTTCGAGATGCAGGCGGCAAAGTTGTTTTATCAATTTATGAATGCAAAAAGCCGGTTATTGCAGCAATAAATGGTGCGGCGGTCGGTATTGGAGCAACTATGACATGTGCTATGGACATAAGATTTGTTTCAACAAAAGCAAAGATAGGTTTTGTGTTCAATAAAATAGGCATTACACCAGAGGCCTGCTCAAGTTGGTTCCTCCCAAAATTAGTGGGCTTCCAGACTGCATTGGAATGGTGCTACACGGGCGAGATACTGTTGCCTGAAACTTTATTGAGAGAACGCTTTGCTAAAGAGATCTGTGAACCAGAAGAATTACTTACCAAAGCGAGGGAATTTGCACAAAAACTGGTGCAGCACTCACAAGTGTCGATGGCACTCACGCGACAAATGCTCTACAGGAATAGTGCTCTCGATCATCCATTGAAAGCACATGAAATTGACTCTTTATCCATCTTCTATGCGAGCCTTGGTGCCGGCAAAGAGGGTGTAAAATCATTTTTAGAAAAACGAGCGCCTGAATTCACTGACAAAGCATCCACCGATATGCCTGATTTTTATCCCTGGTGGACCGATTAAAAACAAATTTTAAGGAAGATCATCGACTAGTTCGCCCTCTTCCACTTCAACCAGATCATTTCTGTCAATTTTGAGTGCTAACATCAATGAGGCGGCAACATACATCGAGGAGTAAGTGCCTATAGCAACGCCAACCATCAACGCTATTGAGAAATTATGAATTAATTCCCCACCGAGGAAGAAAAGTGCCAAAAGCACTAGAAAAGTAGTAAGCGAAGTATTTATTGTTCGCCATAAAGTTTGAGATAAAGACTCATTGATGACATCTGCAGAGGGCACATTTCGAATTTTCCTAAAATTCTCTCTAATTCGATCCGAAACAACAATGGTATCATTCAACGAATATCCAACTACTGCCAAAATCGCCGCCAATACTGTAAGATCAAACTCCAAACGGCTCAATGAAAAAATACCCAGCGTTATTAAGACATCATGAACTAATGCAATTACCGCTCCTACTGAGAACTTTAATTGAAAGCGAATAGCAACATATATCATCACGATAATTAGCGCAGTCAGCATTCCTAAGCCTCCATCTTCTCTCAATTCCTCGCCAATTTGAGGGCCCACAAAATCTATACGTCTAAGATCAACTTCATCATCCTCACTTCTCAGTACGTCTAATATTTTTGAGGCTAGTTCCTGATCTGGTTCACCCTGCAATCTAATTAACACGTCTGTCTCTGCACCAAAATGCACAACAATAGGGTTACTAAATCCTGCACTTTCTAAATTATTTCGAATTTCACTAACATCAGCAGGGGTTTCATAACCTACTTCTATTTGCGTACCACCTGAGAAATCAAGACCTAGAACCAATCCCTTCGTAGCGAGAGACCATATTGATACAACGAGCATTACTAAGGAAAAAATAAGCGCATATTTTCTGTACTTCATAAAATCATAAATTTTTATATCGCTCATTTTATCTACCCTAAATCCACAGTTTTTGTATTTTTTTACCGCCAACCACAAAATTAACTATCCCTCTCGTCATTATTATAGAGGTGAACATCGAGGTTAGGATTCCAATAGACAACGTTACAGCAAAACCTTGAACCGGCCCTGATCCAATTATAAAGAGAATTAGAGCAACAATTAGCGTCGTGATATTCGCGTCAAGAATCGAGACGAATGCCCTATCGTATCCAGAATCAATTGCCATTTGTATTGAGGCTCCCTGCTTTAATTCTTCTCGAATTCTTGAAAAGATTAATACGTTAGCATCGACCGCCATACCAACTGTTAAAACAATACCAGCTATGCCCGGCAGGGTCAGCGTAGCGCCGATTATTGACATAAAAGCTACCAGCAAAAGCAGGTTCATTGCGAGTGCCATATTTGCCGCAATCCCAAATGCTTTGTAGATAATCAACATAAATATAAGAACCAAGAGCATTCCAAAAGAAACCGATTTGACTCCTAATTTGATATTGTCTGCACCCAATGATGGACCAATTGTTCGTTCCTCAACAATATACATTGGCGCTGCGAGTGCACCTGCCCTCAAAAGAAGTGCTAGCTCTGAGGATTCTCGTTGCCCGTCAAGTCCAGTAATCCTAAATTGCTTACCGAGTTGCGCTTGAATAGTGGCAAGACTGATAATGTTTTTTTCAACAAATGGAATTGGGATCAGGGACACTTCACCTGTTTCGGAAACTGATTTCTCTAATTTAGTCTTATACTCTATAAACAAAACTCCAAGTCTCCGTCCGATATTGTCTCGAGTTGCATAGCCCATTTGCCAGCCACCCTTGGAATCAAGAGTAATATTTACCTGCGGTCGGCCGTTTTCATCAAAACTCGCTCGAGCGTCAGTCACATTTTCACCAGAAATTACTGCTTTTTTCTCTAATAGAGCATCACTCTGATTTTCCTCATTCCGAAAATTAAATCTGTCACCTATCCGAGACTTTGATTCTAGCCTGAACTCTAAATTAGCAGTTTTTCCAATAATTCTTTTTGCTTCGGCGGTATCTTGAACACCTGGCAATTCAACGACTATTCTGTTTTTCCCTTGTCTTGAAACAATCGGTTCTGAAACGCCCAGCTCATTGACCCTGTTCCGAAGTGAGGTTAGATTTTGTTTTATAGCGCTATCTTCTATCCCTGAAATAGCAATCGGACTAAGATTAAAGGTTAAGGACAAAGGATTTTGTCTTGGGCCATTAAAAAGCTCCAAATCAGGAAAATTAGCTCTTATCAGATTCCGAGCCTTATCAACCTGATCATCATCTCTGAAACGACCAACGATCTGATTGCCAAGCAGCTCAAAGCTACGATACCGAACTCTCTCCTCTCTCAAAACAGCCTTAATATCTGAAAGAGTGCCCTCTAAGCGAAGTACAAGCGCAGACTCTAAATCTACTTCCAATAGAAAATGGACGCCACCACTTAGATCAAGGCCCAACTTCATCGGCTTACCTCCCAATGATCGTAACCATCGAGGAGTTGTTGGAGCAAGATTAAGCGCAACGATATAGTCACTACCCATTTCAGCCTGTATTATTTCTTTTGCCCTTAGCTGAGAATCTCTGTCTTTAATTCTCAAAAGAGCTGTTTGATCATCGGTTTTCCCACCAAAATAATCGATATCAGCATCGTCTAAGGCCAATTGCATTCCTTTCAGAACATCGTTATCAATTTTCATTGAACCACTCTGTCCCGATAATTGAATAGCAGCATCTGCAGGAAAATAATTTGGAGCCGCATAAACAAAAGCGAAAAGCGCCACTAATATTATTAAAATATTTTTCCAAAAAGGAAATTTGTTTAACACGTTACTGAAACCTTTAAAGGTGTGAAAAATTCAGCCCACATTATAGAGCAAATTTAATTTTAAATTGTAATAGAATGCTTCTCAAAATAATTGTTAGCAAAAGAATCTAAATTACCCTCGGCTATTGCGCCTCTTATTTGTGACATCAAATTTTGGTAAAAACGCAAATTGTGAATAGTATTAAGCTGCGGTCCCAGCATTTCCTTGCATTTTTCCAAATGGTGCAGATAAGACCGACTAAAATTGGAGCAAGTGTAACAATCACATTCAGGATCTAGTGGGTTTAAATCGTCTTTGTATGCACTATTGCGAATTCGAATAATCCCCTCGCTCGTAAACAAATGGCCATTTCTCGCATTTCTTGTAGGCATTACACAGTCAAACATATCTACACCCTTCTGAACTGCTCTAATAATATCCTCGGGCTTGCCTACTCCCATTAAATAGCGAGGTTTGTTTTCTGGCATCTTGGGCCCAATCACATTGAGAATTCTCTGCATATCATTTTTGGGTTCTCCAACTGACAAACCACCAATTGCGTATCCATCAAAGCCGATTGCGGTTAGTTCTTCTAATGATTCTCCACGAAGATCCTCATGCATACCACCTTGAACAATCCCAAATAAAGCAGACGGATTTCCAGCATGAGCGACTTTACTTCTCTCAGCCCATCTTAATGACAAGTGCATTGACTCCATTGCCTGCTTTTTTGTTGCAGGATATGGAGTACAGTCATCAAAGATCATGACAATATCACTTCCCAGTGCACGCTGAACCTCCATGGATTTCTCTGGATCAAGGGATACAGTGCCTCCATCGATTGGGGATTTAAATATCACTCCATCCTCGGTAATCTGTCTCATTTTACCAAGACTAAATACCTGAAAGCCTCCAGAATCAGTGAGTATTGGTTTTTCCCAACGCATAAAATTATGAAGCGATCCATGTTTTCTTATAATTTCTGTGCCTGGACGTAACATCAAATGAAAAGTATTCCCCAGCACAATGTCGGCACCTGATCTCAGAATATCGCTGGGCGTTAAACTTTTTACCGTACCGTATGTTCCAACTGGCATAAATGCTGGCGTTCTGACTATACCTTTATCAAAAATTAGATGACCAGTTCTCGCATGGCCATCTGTTTTTGAGATTTCGAATTTCATATCAATTAATCACGAAGGTATATTAAAACGGGCATTAGAATTTCTGTTTAAGAGCATGGCATCACCATAGCTGAAAAATCGATAATCATTATCAACAGCTTCCTTGTATGCGGCCATAATTTCTGTGTAACCCGAAAAGGCACAGACCAACATTAATAAGGTGGACTTGGGAAGATGGAAATTAGTTATGAGCATATCGACCAGTGTAAACTCATAACCAGGATAGATAAAAATATCCGTATCCCCCTCGTAAGGCTTTAACTCATTTTTTCTTCCGATTGTTTCAATAGCTCTAAGACTTGTAGTGCCAACTGCCACAATCCTCCCTTCATTTTTTTTTGTCGCCAAAATTAAATCGCATGCATCATTACCAATTGAGATCCACTCAGCATGCATATCATGATCCAAAATATTTTCTTCTTTCACTGGCTTAAAAGTACCCGAACCCACATGTAAAGTGACAAAACAATGATTTATTCCCTTATTCTGTAACTCTCTTAGCATGCTTTCATCAAAGTGCAGGCCCGCGGTAGGTGAAGCTATTGCTCCAGATTCTGAAGCATAAACAGTTTGATATCTTTCAGAATCAAGCTGAATAGGTTCTCTATCGATGTATGGAGGCAAAGGAAGTTCTCCAATGTCCTCAATGATTTTAGAGACATTGGAGCTAAAAGATATTAAAAATAGTTTTTGTTTGCGCTCTAGGACAGTTGCATGGTGTCCTCCAACAAAATTTATTCGTGATCCTAACTTTATTTTTTTGTTTGACTTTAATAAGGCATAAGCAACCTTGTTTTTAACCACTCGCTCAATTAATAATTCAATTGCGCCACCTGTATCTTTTTTACCCAGCAATCTGGCTGAAATAACTCTGGTATTATTAAAAACTAGCAGGTCTCCTTTATTTAAAAAGTCTAATAAGTTGGTAAACATCTTGTGAGAGATATTTCCCAATTCATCCATGACAAGCATTGAACTCGAAGAACGTTCTTTAATTGGAAATTTAGCAATCAGCTTTTGAGGCAGCGAATAATCAAAAAGATCTAGTTTCATTTTTAACAATTCTATCTTTGAGGGAAAAAGATTAAATCAGACTCCTCAAAGAAAGAGAACATTAAAAATGAAAATTAGATTTAAATTTTTCCGTTTTAAGTGTTTCATTTTGACTGATATACTCACGTCTCTGTTTTTAGGCCAGTGTGGTGGAATTGGTAGACACACGGGATTCAAAATCCCGCGCCCTTAAAAGCGTGTCGGTTCGAGTCCGACCACTGGTACCAAAAATATTATTATCGGTAACTTTTCATATAAACTTGAAAGTTGCAATTATTATTTAAAATAAAGAAAATTATTTAGGTATTGCAAAAAATTATGCTTAAAAAGTTACTAATCCTAGGATCTTTCCTACTTGTCACTGGTTGCATTGGTCAAGCTGATAGAGAAATTCCGAAACTACCCGATGGCGCTTATAAACTTGAGTATGTTCAAATTACAGAGAGCGGGATCTCAAGCAAAGAATTTCGAAATCAGCTCAAAATATACTCAAATAATAGATACATGTTTGCATTTATGCATCCTCAAATTGGTGTTGATGCGGGAGCAGGTCTTGCAAATTGGAATAATGGTGTAATGACTGAAATACCCCTCTTTAATCACAACGGTTCAGTCAATGGATTTAAATTTGATGTCACTATCGATCAGACTAATACTGGATTTACCCAATCATTAGTCGGTCTAATCACTGAAGATGGTCGATCGCTTGATATGATCGAGACTTGGGAAACGGCGTCAACTGAAAAATCTCCTTATGACGGTCTTTGGCAGCGAGTGATTTCTGAGGAAGATTCAGACTCTGAAATATTCGAAATAAAAATGATTGGTGGAGGACATTTTATAACTATGACTCGGAGCGAGGTAGAGAAGGTAATAGAAAAGAATTTTCACTTTGGCAATTTCAAAACCATGGACAATAAACAAGTGGTACAAAAAACATTTACAAGCTCCGATGAAACTCAAATTGGAATTGAGGAAATCCTTTCAGTTGGTCTCGTCAAAGACGGTCTCATCTTAAATTCCGTATCTGAGAATGGAATAGAAATAACTTCACGGTACAAAAAGATCTAATTATTGGAGTAATGTGTAAGAATTGAGAGCTACTGGAAAATCACAATAGCTCCCGCAAGCGAGCGATATGGGCAACACCAATCCCGCAGCATCCCCCTATAATAGTCGCTCCCAGAGATTTCCAGTATCTGGCAAATTTTAGGTACTGATCCGGCGTGAGATCCTCCCTTAATTCAGAATGTCCAGAGTTAGCTTTTTTATCATTATAATCGGGCTTAAAACCATTTGCGTAGACACCTAGCTCTGCATTGTTTGTTAATAACGGGGCTGCAGTGATTAAAGCTTGCTCCATAATTTCAGGTTGGTTGCAATTAAATAAAAGCGCTTGGCAATTGCTAAGATCAAGACTCCTTATTGCATCTGTAACCAACTCGCCAGACCTAAGTTTTGGTTCTGTCATGTGTTTATCTTCAAGTGAGAAGCTTATCCAGAGGGGTTGATTTATATCAGAGAAAACATCTTGAATTACCTTTGCCTCAGTAATACTCGAAACAGTCTCCGCTAAAACAAGATCAGTGAATTCTATGAGGTTTTCTTTAAACATATTCAATGACGGGATTGCCTCATCGGGCTTAAATTTGTCAGGCTCATATGAACCAAAAACCGGGGGAATACTAGCCGCTACCAGAAGATTATTTTTGCTCTCATTCCTAACTTCCGCTGCTAATTTTCCCGCAAGCTTAAGCAGTCGGGGGCCCTCTTCTAAAAATCTTGTCTCTCCTATATGAAATGGAACAAGCGCATAAGAATTTGTAGTGATAACTCCAGCCCCTGCCTCGGCAAATGCGAGATGGGCACGCCTGACAGAGTCAGGTTCTTCAATCAACGCGAGGGCGGACCATTCAGGTTGCTCAAAAGGCGCGCCACTCTCTCTCAAATAAATCCCGATCCCGCCGTCAAGTATCTTCATCATATCAAATCTCAAATAATTAAATTTTGTATATTGTCTCTGCAGTATTCAAAAACATCTGATTTTTTTCGTCTGCTGAAAAAGGCATTGCTATTTTTTTAAGAGCATTCCAAAGAACATTATATGACACTGAAAATTTATCCACGGGAAAATTGCTCTCGAACATACATCTCTCAGGGCCAAAGGAATCGATCATAAACAAGTAGTAGTCTTTGTGGTAATTCACGATTTCATCAGAAGTCGCCGGCTTTTCCCTTAAATCCCATCCCCATCCATTTAGTGGCATCGCAAGACCTCCAAGCTTCGCATAAACATTCTCACACTTTGACAACTCTTCAACATCTTTTCTCCAAACTGGATAAATCTCTTTCTGCCGACCAGAAAAGGAACCTATGCCGAGAGGACCACCAAAATGATCAAAAATAATAACTGTGTCAGGGAACGCTCTTGCAAGACTTGTTAATTCAGAAATTTGAGTATGAACTAACCAAGCGTCAAAACTTAAATTAAACTGTGAAAGCTTGGAAAATCCCTTTCGAAAAGACTCATTTTCCATCAACCCAGGCGTTCGTCCAGTGTAGCGCCCGACCTTTGGTGGAAAAGGGTAATATGAAACTGAATGTCGAATTCCTTTCAAAAAATTCTTTGGGGAGACCGCTATGTGCTCCTCTAATACCTCACTAACCTTTTCCCCGAGCAACAGATTGGCATGACTGACTGACCCTAGAATTGGTGGTCGGCCTCTCTTTTCATTTTCGTGAGAATACTTTGCTTGTTGCACTACAAATTCTGTTTCTCCAACAGGCCTCATTGATTCTGGACCCTTTGATCTATACTCCGCATAACACTCAACGAAGATTGTACCTATAATATTGTGGCCTGTATCCGTATCGTCCCAAAGATCAGATATTTCGTAGCCATTATTTCGTCGCCAAAGATGATGATGTGGATCAATTATCTTTAAATCTGGTTCTAATGTTTCTTCCGTTACTAGATTTAACCAATCTCTCAATTCTTTTTTAGATTTCTGTTGAGATCCCATTTATTTTGCCTCTTTACGAAGATAAGAATACTTTTTATTAATATCACTAGAGATAGAGTTCGAGCGAATAATTTTTGCATAGATTTCGGAACTTAATCTTGGTTTTCTTTCAAAATCATTTTCATAATCAATGCTAATCAAACCAAAACGTGCGGTGAAGCCCTCAGCCCACTCAAAATTGTCTGTCAAAGACCAATGCATATATCCTCTAATATCTGCTCCTCCATAGTTTATGGCATTCCATAACTCTCGCAGATGGGAAACAATAAATTTTTGGCGTCGAATATCATCATGATTTCTATCGGCAATACCGCTTTCAAGAACGTAGATAGGTTTTGAATACTTATCGTAAGAAGTAGTCAAAATTTTGAAAAACCCATGTGGATATATCGACCAACCTAAATCACTTATCATTTGCGATTCATCCTGCGGGTCGTTAAATAAAATTTCAGGATTCGATAAATCAGAAAGTATGGATTTCACAAAATATCTACCGTAATAATTTATTCCCAAGTAATCCTGAGT
Source organism: uncultured SAR92 cluster bacterium (assembly GCA_902596775.1). Taxonomy (GTDB): domain Bacteria; phylum Pseudomonadota; class Gammaproteobacteria; order Pseudomonadales; family Porticoccaceae; genus AAA300-D14. The sequence continues at coordinate 2,259 of CACJVE010000008.1, read as the reverse complement.
TCCGGTAATCTCAGGAATATCAACTTCATAATCTGTATTGGATATTTTCAAAGTACCTGTATCAATCGCATCAAAAAAATCCCAGACAAAAGCATTTTCAATTTGCTTTGCTGACAGTCGATCTAAAATCGACCAGTTACGCAGTGGCTCAAACGCTCGCGTATGCTTTGCAATACCTACCTGGTGATCAAAGCCATTCTCATCACCGTGCTTATGAATTAATTTATATGCAGATGCGTGAGCGAGGAGAAGATTTTTGACCACCGGTCCAATATCAAAGATTGATCTTTGTTCAAGAGGTGGGAAAATTCCTTGCATGTAACCATTGAAGACATAAGTCATCGGTTCATTTAATGTGCACCAATGAGTAACACGGTTACCAAAGTTTTCTAAAACTGAGGACACAAAAACATCGAAAAGCTCGACCGCGTCTTCTCTCTCCCATCCTTTCCTACCATTTTTTTCATCCCAAAACCATGCAGGTGTAGAAAAATGAAAAAGAGAAACTAAAGGTTGAATATTATATTGCTCAAGCCCATCGAAAATATTATTGTAATAGTCAACTCCTGCTGGATCTGGCGATGACATTCCGTCCTCAGGAAATAATCTTGCCCAAGAGATGGAGAAGCGATAAGCATTGTGTCCCATGTCAGACGCTATGGCGAAATCAGTATTGAACACTTCGTCGTAATTCGTTTTATGTAGTCGAATATTCTCATCGAATTTGTCGATATCTTTTATATGGCCTGGCAGAGCAACTCCAATCTCGACTCCTGTCCCACTCCGTCCATTCTTAGCGGCATCAATCTCGAATTTAGTCCAGTCGCTGTTTTGTTGAGTTTCAATATGCTGTGCCGCAGAAGCAGCACCCCATAAAAACCCTTTTGGAAATTCATAGCGGTCCTCATCAGGGAATTCGGATAACCAGAGCTTGGTTCGTTGATTGCCCGAATTTGAAGTTACCATAGCAACTACAAAAACCAAAGCTGTCAATGCAACTAGCAGAACTTTAAATTTAACTATCATAAACAGAGTTAAACCTAAGATGTTTGGACAACTTACGTTTTTTATTGGCTTCAAATGCGCCTTTACCGATATGGTCTTCGCCTCTATTTTTTGCAAGATCTACCTGTTTTTGTCGCTCAGCAAACTGAGATTTTCTCTCTTTACTGACTTCTGCAAAACAAAAATCACATGACACTCCTTTCTCGTATCTTTTAGATACTTTATCTTCCTCCGTGATCGGTCGACGACATGCATGACATTGATCATAAGATCCTTGCTCGAGACTATGATTAACGGTGACGCGGTTATCAAAAACAAAACATTCACCAGTCCATAGACTATCCGTTTCAGGAACTTTTGATAAATAGTTTAAGATACCACCTTTTAAATGGTAGACCTCATCAAAACCTCTTTTCTTCAGCAGTGCCGTAGACTTTTCACAACGAATGCCGCCAGTGCAAAACATAGCAATTTTCTTATTTTTTTTTGAGTGGAGATTTTTGTCTGCCCATTGTGGGAATTCCTTGAATGTCTTTAGCCCTGGGTCAACTGCATAATCAAATGAGCCAATAGAAACTTCATAATCATTTCTAGTATCGATAACTAAAACATCAGGATCCGATATAAGTTCATTCCATTTATCTGGTTCCACGTACTCACCCGAATAAGCGTCTGAGTCAAGTTTTTCAACGCCCATGGTGACGATTTCTTTTTTTATTTTTACCTTTGATCGATAAAAAGGTACTTCTTTAGAGTATGATTTTTTAATTTCAACTTTACCAATACCAGGATAATCCTCTAACCAATCGACTACGCTTAAAACACTCTTTGGTAATCCCGAAATTGTTCCATTAATGCCCTCGCTAGCTAATAATATTGTTCCAAAAACATTATTCGAATCCATGATCTTTTTTAACTTAGGGCGAATGATTTCAAACTCGGGGAGAGCTACAAATTTGTATAGCGCACAAGTTAGATAATTCTCTTGCAACATGAAAGTGCCAATTACTTTGATATTGTCTAAGCCACTCAAAGTACATTGAGATCAATAGGGAATCAATACCTTCGAATATGAAACTTTGAATACTGAGAACTTTTCATCGCACTGAGAGTACTTTTTAACTGAAAAACATAAAGTCCACCTGTATTTAAGAGAATATTTCAAACTATCCATATAAACTATTAGATAGTTTATGATAAATGAATTGGTAAATCTCAATGTTCTCTAAACCCAAGAGATTTTTTTTATTAGTT
>CACJVE010000007.1 GCA_902596775.1 uncultured SAR92 cluster bacterium | reverse complement strand
GCAATCTCTGGATTTGCAAGGACAATGATATCTCGATCAATATACATCTCATTCTTTGAATTCGTCAGTTCATTATCAACAAGTCTTTGGCCAAATGATCCCTTCAGATCATTAAAGATTGGCTTAACTGGTGACAAAGCATTACCTGGGCCATATTGAATAATCCCGTCCTCATTTTTATCAGCCCAAGCGATTAGTCCCGTGCTCTCCCAATTAGTTATCCAATCAGGAGTATCTTGGTATGGTGTTTCATGCAACGTGTCTATAATATTCAATCTCGCAAAAGTTGCCACAGCCGGAGCCGTCGTGTAGAGAATTGCAATAAACACTAAAGCATAGCCCGCAGATTTTCTCGCATCAGATACTTTGGGAACAGTAAAAAAACGAACCAATACATGGGGAAGACCAGCTGTACCAAACATCAGTGCAGCTGTAATGGCAAAAACATCAATGGACGATTTAATTCCAGATGTATAGGGTGAAAATCCAAGATCGTTGAGGGTTATGTCTAACTTGTCGAGAACTGAAATCCCATCACTCATTTGAGATCCAAGCCCTAATTGTGGGATGGGATTTCCAGTAATCATGATTGAGATAAATATAGCTGGTACTAAATAAGCAAATATGAGAACACAATATTGAGCTACCTGGGTGTATGTGATGCCCTTCATACCTCCGAGCACCGCATAAACAAAAACGATTGCCATACCGATAATAACGCCCATATTGATGTCTACTTCTAAAAATCTTGAGAAGACAATTCCAACTCCTCGCATTTGACCAGCGATATATGTGAAGGATACGAATATGAGACAAATAACAGCAACAATCCTTGCGGTCTGAGAGTAATATCTTGCTCCTATGAAGTCTGGTACTGTGTACTGACCAAATTTCCTGAGATATGGAGCAAGTAGCAATGCGAGCAAAACATAGCCGCCTGTCCATCCCATTAGGTAGACGGAGCCATCTCTTCCTAAAAATGCAATAATGCCCGCCATTGATAGAAATGATGCCGCACTCATCCAGTCAGCAGCGGTTGCCATACCATTAATTATCGGATTTACCCCTGCACCAGCAACATAGAATTCTTTAGTGGACTTTACCCTCGAGGCGATAGCAATGAATATATAAAGTGCAAAGGATAGTCCCACAAAAAGGTATGTCAGATCTTGAGTGGTCATATTTATCTTAATTAATCATTATCATTATATTCTTTATCTAAAATATTCATGCGCCAAGAATAGATAAAAATGAGAATAACAAAGACGTATATTGAACCTTGCTGAGCAAACCAGAAGCCTAATTTAAAGCCAAAAAAGCTAAACTGATCAAGCCAGTCAACTAAAACAATTCCAAACCCGAACGACACAAGAAACCATATCGAGAGTAGAATTTTTAAAAGTTTGATATTAGCCCTCCAATACAACGATTTACGCGTATTCGATTTTGTTTTATTCGGCAGGTTTTCACTCATGTAGATATAGTACTCTAATTCGGATATAAATTTCGCAGTGGATTGGTCTTTGACTTTTTCTCATTTTTCTTTGTTACCGATTTTGTGTAGATCGACAACGTATCGGCAATTATATTTAAATCCAACACCAATTCTTTAGTTTTAGTATTTCCAAACAGATAGTTGTCTAGTGATTCAAATTTAGTTGCAAGTTCTTGATCATCCATCGATATAGCGAGCCTCTGAAGTGTTAATGGATTTAAATATGGAAAAGTGATTGACCCCCATCTCAATATTAACTCTCTCATGTCCATTAAATTATTCTTTCTTGCAGCTTGCTTTATGGAGGATAGTACATTAGTTACAGAATCAGCTTCAGATTCAATCTTATCTTGTTTCGACATAAGTCTCTTTGCTTGTTTATCCTGACTGAATTTTATTAACAGAAAAATAATTATCGATAACAGGACAAAGTTCGTTAGCAGTAGAAAATTGGTGGTTGAGAGCAATGCCTCTGGGGAAGAGGACGATTTAGAATCTAGTTTGTCTACAATTTCAGTGGGTATTTCAGTTCCATTTTCATTGATATTTGTATCAAGTGTGTTGTTGTACTCTGCCTTCACGTTGAAAGAGCTACCGGGTATTTTTGCTTTTTCTTCCTGATTTGCTTCAGTATTCCACCAAGTCAAACTAATTTCAGGGATCGTAACTATCCCTGAAGTTTTAGGTACTATCGCATATACCTCCGTTCTCTCAGAAATTAATCCCTCTTCTGAGACCTGTTGATCAATTTGAGGTTGATCTGGATAAATTCTGAGATTTTCGGAATTCTCAAGATCGATTGGTGGTATTTGTGATGCCGTGGTTCCCTTCGATTTTATTATGATGGTTCGAGTAATAGGCTCTCCTACGGAAGCCTCATTTAAATTTTCGCTCCATCGCTGAGATATTGAGACATCTTTACTCGGTAACCAATAATTCGACGTGCTTGATAATGGAATTTCTAAGACATCAATAGTCGAAGATTGTGTTTCGCGTATTACTTGATTGCCTCGATTATTGAATAGGCTATATTGATTTCTAGGATCAATCTCAAATGCAGAGAATCTGAGTTGGGGTATTGTTAGTTCACCGCTTTTATTCGGGAATATTGCATATTTAATTTCTAAAACAATATAATTTCGCCCGTTTATAACTTTCTGATAGCTTGTGTCTGAGAGCCTAAAGACCTCGGCGTCGGGAATTTGCAGAGCTGTGATTGAGTAATCTTGAAGGTTAACTGCCGTTAGTAATCTAACTGTGAAAATTATCTCTTGGTCAACAAAAACGGTTTTATTGTCGACCTGTGTTTCCGTATATATTGTCTGATTGCTTGGATTGAAAACTTTCGAATTTGAAATATTATTTACTTTCACCTGTATTTCTTTTGTGCTTTCATTCCTAAATGAAATTGAAGGAATCTTTAGATTCCCAGCTTTCTTTGGTTTAAGTGTTAATGACCAAGTTGTTGATGATTGAGTTTGCCCATTAATAGAGCTAAAGCTTTGCTGTCTATTGTTGGATAGAACCTCAAAGTTTTCGGATAGATTTTTTATATCAGGTTGCCCACTAAAAACCTGCTTATCTAAGACAAGCTCGAGTTTTAAAGTTTCATTAACATCTATGACAGATCTGTCAATTTTTGCACTGAAATCCGAAAAACTATCAGTGGTTATTGCAATAAGGAGTATCAGTAGGCGATTAAACTTCATAATTTCTTCTTTAAGCTATTTTATATGCGCTCTTTTTTATTCGGTGCGGACTTTTCTCTATATCTTTGTATTTTTTGATACCTAAATTTGTTTCGAAGCAGCCCACCAGGATCATCAGGAATTTTCCTAAGTATTTTCTCGATTTCTTGATTTTCTTTGCTGTCTAAATCAGTCGGTTCGATATCGACATTTTGAGATGTTTTTGGCTCATCTTCCAAGCCTTCATTATTTGCGTTATCTTTGTCATTAATTTCTGCCTCCTGATTATTTTCGTCATTAGGAGATCCATTTACCTGATCGCTATCTATATTCTTTTCTTCATTGTTTTCATTCTTTTCTTTTTTTTGCTCAGTTTGGTTCTTATCGCCTTCGTGTTCCGAAGTATTAGATTTGCCACTGTTTTCTTGATCTTCTGAACCTGAATTATCAGCATTTTCATTTTCAGGATTTTGTTTGTCATTCTCGGTTTCTTTTTGATTGCTATTTTCAGTTTCATTTTCTTGCTGTTCTTTTAAATTTTCAAGCAGCTCTTTGTTAAAAATTGCATCTTCCATTTTTGGATCAAGGGTTAAAGCTCTATTGTACGATTGTATTGCTTGATCTATGTTACCCATTTTGGCAAGCGCATTTCCTTGGTTATAAAGTCCTGTTGACGTTGGATTTTTACCAAATAAATTTTTTGCATCCTCAAAGTTCTCAGATTTATATGCAGCGCTCGCCTTCCAGTTTTCGTTTTTGAATAATTCCTCAGCTCTTTTGTAGTTTTCTTCTTTAATCGCTTTTTGTCCCTGTTGATCAGCAGTCTCCCAAAGATCAATCCACTCAAATGCATACCCAACATTGCTTTTTGTGAGCATCGGAGCAATTAAAAAACACACAATGATTCCTTTTCTGAAATAGCTAATGAAAATAGGGATTAATAAAAATATTAACCAGAAACCTTTGTCATCCCAGATATCAAATTCGCGCTCAGTTTCGCTTTTTTCGTTGTCATAGCCCTTATCAAAAAGCGTTTTTAAGCTTTCGATATCTCTTTCCCCAGAGGATAACTTTTGATAGATCCCACCATGAGTTTTTGCCAGATCTTTCAGCTCGGTTTCAGATAGTCTTGCGATCACAATATTATTATTTTGTTTTAAAAAGCTTTTATCCAGGTTCGGAATTGGTGCTCCCTCAGCTGTGCCTATGCCGATGACAGATAGCCTTGTTTTAAGATTAGATTTTAGAATATTATTAATTGTCCCAAATGCTTCTTTGTCGATTCCATCTGTAAATATCACTATATCAGCTTCTGTAAATCCTCCATTTCTTATAATATCCAAGGCCTGCTCTAGTGCATCTTCGATATTACTACCGCGACCAGGCAGCAGATCCGGACTGAGCGTTGGGACAATACTAACTATCGTATTACTATCATCAGTTAATGGTGAGACGACATATGCGTCATCCCCATAAACGATTAATCCAACCACACCCTCTTTGATTTCGTTAAGCACATCGATTAACTTGAATCTCGCTCTGGTAAGTCTATTGGGTTTTATATCCTCTGCCATCATTGATGGAGACAAGTCAAAGAGTATTACAATTGCAGATTCCTTTTCATAGATTGGTTGCGTGGTCTTTTCCCAAGTGGGCCCAGCCAAGGCAAAGATACAAATAATCCATCCAACCAACACGAGTAAATTAAATCGGTTCAGTTTATCCGAGCTACTAATCTCTAATCCTTTTACAAGGATTTTGGCCAATGGGGGGCTGAGCACTTTTTCCCAGTTGCTTTTTTGTCTTGTAAAAAAGCGATTTCTAAAAAAAACAATTAGAGCTGGTATTATCAAGGCCAACCACATTGGTCTGATTAACTCAAAATTATTAATAATGTATCCTAAGCCGGTAAAATTCATATTAAATTGCTTTCTTATTGGTGGACTTGACTGACATTACTGCAAGGCTAAAAACAAGACTCAATAATAGAGGCCAATGGAAAAGAGAGCTGATTGGTCTCAGGAGCTCAGCTTCCTGCTCAATCGGCTCGAGCAAATTAAGCTGATCATAAATTCTTTCGAGCTCCTTTGGATCCCGCGCCCTAAAGTATTTTCCCCCCGTCAATTCCGCTATCTGAATTAATGTCCTCTCATCCAGATCATTACCTTGATTTACTAATGTCTGCCCAAACAAACCGCGACTTCCTTGCCGACCATCTCCAATGCCAATCGTATAAATTTTTACTTTTGCTTTTTTCGCAACTTCGGATGCTTCTAGCGGTGAAAAGACTCCTGCTGTATTTGATCCATCAGTGAGAAGAATTAACACACGATCGGCGTCAGATCGCTCTTGTAGCTTTTTGATTGAAAGACCAATCGCATCGCCGATAGCAGTTCCATTTCCAGCAAATCCAATTTGTGCTTCAACTAATAGCTTTTGAAGCGTTTTTTTATCAAATGTTAAAGGCGTTTGTAAATAAGCACGTTCTCCAAAAAGTATAAGGCCTAATCTATCACCCAAACGAGTGCTAACGAAGTCTCCAACCACTGATTTCACGGCAAAAAGCCTATTTACCTGGCGACCATTAATTATCATGTCTTCTCTCTCCATGCTCCCAGAGATATCAACCGCCATTAAAATATCTCTTCCAGTCGTTGGCAGAGCGATTGGCTCTCCGATTTTTACAGGCCTCGCAATCGCTGTAATGAGACAAATCCAGGTAGCTGCTAATAATAAAAACAAAAACTTATTTCTCGAGCTTGAACTTAATGAATCATCTTGATTCTTCGCAAGTTCAAATAAAATATTTGATTGTAAATAGGGAGCTTTTGACTCAGAGGGATGTCTGAATTTCCGATAAATTAAAGGTACAGGTAATAGAAGGAAAAGCCATGGCCAGAGAAAATTTATGCTCACAGATTCACTCTCTCAAGTAATTAGAGCTGTGACTAGAAATCCATTTTTTACTATCTTCTAAAAAATTTCCCAACCAAATTGGATCGATATTCACTTTATGTGAAGCATATACCATAAGCTCAATATTCTCTGGGATTTCTAAGAATAGTCTATCTCTAGATTCCTTCCTTAATATTGATAGGAACTCTTTGATGGATTTACTGTTAATGTTGGAGTTTTTATATGCGCTAGCGCATGTTTTCTTGAGAATCTCTACTACGGCAACTAGTTTTATATTTTGATTTTGCGCTTGATCCTCTTCTAAAGTTTTCAGTGCCATTAATGCCTGTCGTCGGTATAAATTACGCCTATAATTTTTTATCAGTCGATTCAAAAAAAACGCAAGCATAGCCGCGAAAATTACACTTAGTAACCACCAACCGATAGCGGGAGGCCACCAACTGATAGTTGCTGGCAGATGAATGTCTCTCAATTCAGTCAAGGGATCGTTTTGCAATTCATATTCCTTTATGCTTACTTCGACCTGCTCCAAAATGAAGTGCAAGGGTGTTTAGATAATTACCATTTGTCTCTATAGAAATTAACCCAGCAGATAACTTATCTCTGAGTTCTGATAATTTATTAATACGATAATTAAACACATTTTTATATTTCTCTCGCATTGAATTATTTCCCGTATGAAGATTCATGCGATCTGAACCTTTCCCCACTCCAAGCGCACCTCCCAATGGCAGTTCTGCCTCGAATGAATCAAAGACATGACATAAATTAACATTACATACCTTTGCTAATTCAAACATGCATTTGTCACAATCATCACTTAAGTCGATAAAGTCACTGATAATAAAGATAGAACATCCGGGTGAAATTATTTTTCGGATCTCAGATAACATCTCGATCATTTTATATGGGTGTTCAATTTGAGTATCTTTTTTATAAGATCTAGATAAATTACCACTAAATTCCTGCAATGATCTGATTATTTTGAGTACTGAGCGTGAGCTTTTTTTTGGTTTAGTTTCTTCATGATCATCCTCACTAAATACTATTCCACCTGCCCGATCGTCATTTAAAAGACCCGCCCAAGCAAGTGTCGCTGACACATGACATGCGGTTACAGATTTTAAAGTATTTCTCCCAAAAAACATTGATGGGCGCAAGTCTGTTATTACATAGATTGGTTTCTCTTTCTCTTCCGTATAAATTTTAGTGTGAGGTTTTTGTGTCTTTGCGGTTACTCTCCAATCAATATGTCGAGCATCGTCACCTGGATGGTAGGCACGTACTTCACTAAAATCCATCCCTCTCCCTTTCAACTGAGACCTATTAGCTCCGCCCTCAATTCTCTTGGCATTTACCTTTGGGAAATTACGTAGCGATCTCGCACCAAATCTACATCTGACCATTTCATCTATATTTGCATATGAGGGATCATTATTTTTTGAAGTATCGTTTAACATGAAATATGTTTTATGCGGACGGAACCACCCTCAAAAGCTCATCTATTACTTGATCTGATGAGACGCCATTTGCTTCTGCCTCAAAACTTAGAATTATTCGATGTCTTAATATATCATGGGCAACAGATCTGATATCATCCGGTGAGACAAAATCTTTATTATTTAACCATGCAAGTGCTTTACTACAGACATCTAGCGCTATTGTTGCTCTAGGACTGGCGCCATATTCGAGCCAATTATTGAGATCACCTCCATATTTATCTGAATTGCGTGTTGCTAATACTAATTGAACTAGGTATTTCTCAACTTGCTCAGACATATGAACGTCTCTGACAGACTTCCGAGCTTTATCTAATTCTAATTGAGTTAGAGGCTTTTCAAAGCTTTTAAAATTTAAGTTTTGCTCCTCTCTCGAAAGATCCAAAATTTTTCTCTCGGAGCCTGCAGCTGGGTAATCAACTTTTACATGCAACAAAAATCGATCCATTTGTGCCTCTGGCAGTGTGTAAGTACCTTCTTGCTCGATCGGATTTTGAGTTGCCATTACTAAGAATAAGTCTGGTAACTTATAAGTGTTTTTGCCAACCGAAATTTGACGTTCTGCCATTGCTTCTAGAAGCGCTGACTGAACCTTTGCCGGAGCACGATTTATTTCATCCGCTAGAACCAAATTGTGAAAGATTGGCCCCTTCTGAAATTCAAAATTTCCGTCTTTAGGTTTATATATATCGCTACCGGTCACATCAGCGGGCAGGAGATCTGGTGTGAACTGAATTCGATGGAAATCCGCTTCTAAGCACTCCGATAAGGTTTTAATTGCTTTTGTTTTCGCCAGTCCAGGTGCACCTTCAACCAGGACGTGACCGTCTGACAAAAGGGCGACAATTAATCTCTCGACCAAATGCTCTTGACCAATTATTTTAGTATCTAGCCATGTTTGTAATTGCTTAATATTTTCTATCAATTTTTACCTCATAATGAATCTGATCGGTGTGCCACAGATTTTATTCTCTAAGATATAAATTTCAACCCATGTCCTCGTATTAACATTAGACAGCTAAAATTCTGTTATGTTTTATTTAATTAATCGCTAATAATAGGTTTTTTAATATTGATCAGGTTGAGTGAGACTATTGAAATTGAATTCTGAGAAAGTCACTTGGATAGTAACTTGCCCCAAAGGGGCGGAGGAATTGTTAGCAAACGAACTAAGTTCTTTATCTGCAACCGAGATTTCTTCTTCAGTCGGATTTGTTCGAGCAGACGGAGGGACTCAACTTGGTTATAAAATCTGTTTATGGTCAAGATTGGCTAGCAGAGTTCTATTTCCGATTCATCGGTTTAAAGAGACGAATGCTGAAGAAATGTATCTCGAAATCAGAGATATACCTTGGGAGGATCATATTAAAATTGGTTCAACCATTTGTGTTGATTTCGATGGCAAATCAAAAAGCATACAAAACTCACTTTTTGGTGCTCAAAAGGTTAAAGATGCAATTGTAGATAGACTGATTATCGCCTGTAATACAAGACCTGATGTCGACACAAAAAGCCCAGACATAAGAATAAATGTAAAGCTAAAAAAAGGTTTTTTCCAAGTTTATCTCGATTTTTCAGGGTCAAGCTTACATAGGAGAGGATATAGAGTAGGGCAAGGCACTGCGCCACTGAAAGAAAATCTTGCAGCATTAATCTTAAATCGATCTCATTGGAAAAAAACGGCAGATGAAGGTGGATTTTTGATCGATCCAATGTGCGGCAGCGGAACGTTTTTGATTGAGGCTGCAATGATCGCAGCTAATATCGCACCAGGAATACTCAGAGAAAGTTATGGATTTTTGGAGTGGAAACAATACGAGTCAAATATTTGGGATGGTCTACTTTCAGATGCAAGATCAAAGAGGAAAGTTGGTTTGGCTGAATTAGATATCGAAATTAAGGGACATGACATAAATCCAAGAATAATTGAAGTGGCCGCAAAAAATATAGAAAAAGCAGGATTAGACGAGCACATAAAAGTTTCCCAACGATCGATTGACTCGATTGCAGCACCAACGGTTCAGAAAGGTTTATTTATTACAAATCCCCCGTATGGAGAACGACTCGGTGATAAAGATAATTTAAATAAATTATATAAGTTAACTGGAGAAATTTTAAAAACTAAATTTAAAGGCTGGAAAGCAGGTATATTCTCAGGCAATGATGAAAGTGTCAGAGCAATTGATCTGTCACCCTCAAAGATTTATAAGTTAAATAATGGGACATTAAGCTGCAAATTATTGATTTTTGAACACTTGATCTCTAAATCAGAACTGATTGAGTCTCGCATAGCGCGACCAGCGCCTGAACCACAATTAAATGATTCAAGTTCTATGATTCTGAACCGACTGATCAAAAATGAGCGACGTCTGAGTAGTTGGCTAAAGCTTAATAATATAAATTCGTATCGACTTTATGACTGCGATATCCCTGAATTTGCTGCCGCTGTCGACATTTATGGAGCTGACATTTTGGTGCAGGAGTATGCTGCCCCAAAACAAATACCAATATCCATAGCGACTAAGCGTTTTCAAGAGATAAAAGCCGCGGTTAAGGTGTTCTCAATCAGGAATGGATTGCAAGTTTTTTATAGAAGAAGAGCGCGTCAGAGAGGATCAGAGCAGTACTTAAAGACTATTAAGTCAAAGTCCATTGTGCGGATAATTGAAGAGGGTCCTGCCAAATTTGAAATAAATCTCTCAGATTATTTAGACACGGGTTTATTTCTTGATCATAGGCCATTGAGAAATGATTTTATGAAATTGTGCAAAGATAAAACATTTCTTAATTTATTTTGTTATACGGGCACAGCGACTGTTTTGGCGGCTTTGTCAGGCGCCAAAAGTTCACTGAGTATTGATATGTCTCGAACTTATTTGGATTGGACTCGGAGAAATTTTGGTTTAAATAATATCGATTTGAATTCTCATCAACTACTCCGTCAAGATTGCCTGGAGTGGTTATCGGGAAGTCATCAAAAGTTTGACATTATTTTTCTTGATCCTCCAACATTTTCTAATTCTAAAAAAATGAGTACTACATTTGATTTACAAAGAGATCATCCATCATTGATAAAGGCGGCATGTAAAAAATTGAGTAAAGATGGGACATTAATTTTCTCAAATAATTTCAGAAAGTTTAGGATGAACGAGTGCATTCTTGAGTCTTATGTTTGTGCTGATGTCACAGATAAAACTATCGATCGAGATTTTGAAAGAAATAAAAAAATACATAAGGTTTGGTTGATAAAAAATACTGAGAAAAATATCTGAATGAAAACTGCTGTTTTATATATTGGGACTGCATGCCATCTTTGCGACTTTGCAAAAAACATTCTTGAGCCAATCTTTGAGTCAAAAGAGTGGGATTTGAAGAAGGTAAATATAAATACTAGTGATACTCTGCGAGAGAAATATAGAAATTCGATACCTGTCGTTAGCTTTCCAAGTGGTAAGGAAAAAGGTTGGCCGTTTACTGAGAGTCAAATTCGGGACCTTGTTAAGTCAGAGGATGAATCTATTTATAATTAATGCTTGGAGAGATATGAGTCCAAGTGGTTTGCAAAATTCTTGATTTCACTATTAGTTATGGTTGCTTGATTGCTCTGAATCTGCAGTCCACTCGAGCGCATTGTCTCCATAAAATCTCTCATATTTAAACGAGATTTTATATTCTCTAATGTGTAAAGCTCGCCTCGGGGATTGAGCGCTAATCCACCCTTCTCAATGGCTTCTGCTGCCAGCGGGATATCTGACGTGATAACCATATCCTGTTTTTTCATAATATCTATGATTTTATTGTCTGCGGAATCAAACACTATTTCGACGACGATATTTTTTATTGATGAGATATTTGGATGTTGTATTGGTCTATTCGACACCAAAATTAATTCGATACCTGTTCTGATTGAAGCTTTGAAAAGTATTTTTTTAATAGAATTAGGGCATGCATCTGCATCGACTAAAATTTTATTTGAGTTTGATTTGATTTTCGATTATCCGTAGAAGTTTTAGTGAGATTATCAAATTCACTTAGATCTTGTAAGTAGCTTTGTAAAGGGTAAAATAATAATAAAGTCATGTGGCCTTTGGTATTGGTCACCACTGTATGGAGAATATCATGCCCGAAATCACTTTACCTGATGGTAGTCAAAGACTGTTTGACCATCCCATTTCTGTTATGGATGTAGCTCGAGATATCGGAGAAGGCCTTGCGAAAGCCACAATCGCCGGTGTTGTGGATGGCATCCAGGTAGATTCTTCTCATTTAATAGCAAAAGATTCTGAATTAAAAATACTTACTGATAGAACTGATGAAGGTTTGTTTATCATCAGGCACTCCACCGCGCATTTGATGGCCATGGCATTAAAAGAACTATTTCCTGATGCTCAAATTACAATTGGTCCTGTGATCGAGCATGGTTTTTTTTATGATATTGCATATGAGCGAGCCTTTACTCCTGATGATCTTAGTTTGATAGAGGATAGAATGATGCAGCTCAGTAAAGACGATTACAAAATTTCAAGAGAGCTTGTTGAACGTGACGAGGCTATTCAATTATTTGATAGTTTAGGAGAGTATTATAAGTGTGAAATTATAAAAGATATTTCCGCTGATGAGACGCTGAGTTTATATCGACAGGGCGACTTTGTAGATTTATGTCGAGGTCCACATGTTCCTTCAACTGGAAAATTATCTGTTTTTAAGCTTACAAAAGTAGCTGGCGCCTATTGGCGAGGAGACAGCAATAATGCAACTCTTCAAAGAATCTACGGAACTGCGTGGGCTAATAAAAAAGAACTGAAAGCGCACTTAAATAGGCTTGAGGAGGCAGAAAAACGTGATCATCGCAAACTCAACAAAAAGCTTGATTTATTTCATTTCAGTGATGAAGCACCTGGATCAGTGTTTTGGCATCCCAAGGGATGGAAATTGTTTTTGAAACTTCTCGAGTATATGCGAAAGCGCCAAGATGAAGCTGATTACATAGAGGTTAATACTCCAGACGTCATGGATCGCAGTTTGTGGGAGACTTCTGGTCACTGGTTTAATTATCGAGAAAATATGTTTTTGACGAAAACTGAGGATGAGCGCACTTTTGCACTCAAACCGATGAATTGTCCGGGTTCTGTATCGATGTTTTCTCAAGGTTTGAAGAGTTATCGTGACCTACCATTGAGGATGGCGGAGTTTGGGAAGGTGCATCGATATGAACCCTCAGGTTCTCTGCATGGATTGATGCGCGTGAGACATTTTACTCAGGACGATGCTCACATCTATTGCACCGAAGATCAGATGGAGCAGGAGTGTATTGATGTTATAGCACTTGTATTGGATATATATAAAGATTTTGGATTTGAAGATGTAGTCATCAAACTTTCAACCAGACCAGACAAACGAATTGGCAGTGATGAAATTTGGGATAAGCTTGAACAAGCCTTGATAAATGCATTGAAAGCTATGGATCTTGACTATGTCTTATATCCTGGTGAGGGGGCATTTTATGGACCTAAATTGGAATTTGTGCTCCGGGATGCTATAGGCCGAGATTGGCAGTGCGGTACCTTGCAAGTTGATATGAACCTCCCAGAGCGTTTTAATATTACGTATGTTGATGAGACGGGAGGTCGGGATAAAAGACCAGTTTTACTTCATCGTGCGCTGTTTGGCTCTATTGAGAGATTTATCGGTATTTTAATTGAAAACTATGAGGGAGCATTCCCGTTTTGGTTAGCGCCTGATCAGATAGTTGTAATAAATATTACTGATTCAAACAAGGAATATGCCTCTGACGTCGCAAAAAAGTTTCAAAATAATGGGTTTAGGGCAAATTGTGACTTGAGAAACGAGAAGATCGGATTTAAAATCCGCGATCATTCTATACAACGCGTACCGTTTATTGTTGTTGTGGGTGAAAAAGAGAAACAATCGTCGACTGTATCAGTGAGAGACAGGGATGGTGAAGATCTTGGGGTTATGTCAATCGATGAGTCGATGGACTTGTTCCATAGTAAGAACATAAGTAGAAAAATTTAAGTTAATAGAGCGGAGATATATTTATTAAAACAGACAAGAAGCGTGCACGCTTAAACGAGGATATTACTTCACCAGAGGTTCGTTTAATTGGCGCAGATGGAGCTCAGGTAGGGTTAGTCGCGATAAATGAAGCATTAGAGACGGCTCAGGCTGATGGTTTAGATTTAGTTGAAATAGTTCCAGATTCGGAACCACCAGTTTGTAAGGTGATGGACTATGGAAAGCATATCTTTGATATAAAGAAAAAAAATGCTCTGCAGAAGAAGAAACAGAAGCAAACGCAAGTAAAAGAAATGAAATTCAGGCCTGGAACTGATCGAGGAGACTATGAGATAAAGCTCCGAAGCTTGGTAAGGTTCCTGGAAAATGGTGATAAAGCTAAAGTCACTCTCAGATTTAGAGGACGTGAAATGGCTCACCAAGAGCTCGGTATGGAGATGATGAAACGCATTGAAACTGATCTAGCCGAGCTATCGCAGGTGGAGCAGTATCCTAAGACTGAAGGTCGTCAAATGACGATGGTACTAGCGCCAGTAGGCAAGAAGTAGTAGTTAGACCCGCGTTCAGCCAATTTTTTGGCAGGCTGTCCGGGCTAGGTCTTGCATTTATTAAATAATCATTATGGAGATTAATAATGCCAAAAATTAAGACACACAGTGGGGCATCAAAACGCTTCAAAAAAACAGCCTCAGGCTACAAGCACAAGCATCAGCACAAAAGCCATATTCTTACGAAAATGACTACAAAGCGCAAAAGGCAGCTTAGGGGCACCAGTATTTTATCTGGTGCGGATTCTCCGAGGGTTGACCGGATGTTGCGACGTTAATTATTTGATCATTTAAGGAGAGATATTGTGGCTAGAGTAAAAAGAGGAGTGCAGGCTAATCGTCGGCACAAAAAGATTTTAAAGAAAGCAAAAGGATATTACGGAGCTCGCAGTAGAGTTTTTCGGGTTGCTGTCCAAGCTGTTACCAAAGCAGGACAATATGCATACCGTGATAGAAGAACGAAAAAGCGCGTATTCAGACGACTTTGGATTGCTAGAATTAATGCTCAATCCAGAGTAGAGGGTTTGTCATACAGTCGTCTTATAAATGGGTTATCGAAAGCAGGTATAGAACTTGATAGACGTGTTTTGGCGGACTTGGCTGTGCACGATAAAGAAGCATTTGGGGCAGTAGTATCTCAAGCAAAGGCAGCCCTGGCCTAGGGCCCTGGTAGTTGGAACAGTTTAGAATTTTAGATTTGTCGATTAAAATTAATTCTAAAGGCTCCTAACCATGATTACGAGCGACTGGAAATAGATAATGGCTGATTTGCAAGCTATCAAAGCACGTGCCTTAGATTCCATCGAGGCAGTATTGAGTATCGAAGAGTTAGAGTCTTTGCGGGTTTATTATCTCGGTAAAAAAGGTGAGTTAACTGCATTACTCAAGGGTCTTGGCTCACTTCCTGTTGAGCAACGACCAAAGGCAGGAGAGGATATTAATTTAGCTAAACGCGAGATTGCTGAATTTTTACATGAGAAACGATTAGTGCTCAAGCAAAAAGAGCTAGAACAAAAGCTATCGCAAGAGACAATTGATGTTACCCTCCCGGGGAGAAATATTGATATTGGCGGTCTTCATCCAATATCACTTACTCTCAATTCGATAAAATCTCTCTTTTTTGATCTTGGCTACACAGAAGAGACAGGGCCTGAAATTGAAGATGATTACTATAATTTTGAAGCACTAAATATACCTGCTCATCATCCAGCACGGGCAATGCATGATACTTTTTATCTTAATGAATCGTCAGTACTGCGAACGCACACATCGCCAGTTCAAGTTAGAACAATGCAAAATAAAGAACCACCCCTACAAATTATATGCCCTGGTAAAGTTTACAGATGTGACTCGGATATCACTCATACCCCAATGTTTCATCAGGTCGAGGGTCTTGTAGTTGATAAAGGAATAACATTTGCTGATTTAAAGGGTGTTGTAATTCAATTTTTAAACAGTTTTTTCGAAAAAGATTTGCCTGTCAGGTTTCGCCCTTCTTATTTTCCTTTCACCGAACCATCTGCAGAGGTTGACATGCAGTGCACTTCTTGTGGAGGTGAAGGCTGTCGAGTTTGTGGCCACACTGGTTGGTTGGAAGTAATGGGCTGTGGGATGGTTCACCCAAACGTTTTCAAACATTGTAATGTAGATACTAATATTTTTTCAGGATTTGCGTTCGGTATGGGGGTTGAGCGCCTTGCAATGCTTAAATACGGTGTTAATGACTTGAGATTGTTTTTTGATAATGACCTTCGGTTTTTACGGCAGTTCTCATAGGGTGAGTTTATGAAGTTAAGTGAATCCTGGCTCCGATCGCAAACTAATTTGTCGATAGATACTAATTTATTGGTCAAACAATTGACAATGGCTGGACTGGAAGTTGATTCAGTGTCCTCAGTGAAAGCGATTTCTGGTGTAAAGATTGCTCAGATTGAAGACGTTCAGCCGCATCCAGATGCAGATAAATTAAAAGTATGCGATGTTAATGATGGAGATAATATTCACAAAGTAGTGTGCGGAGCGCCTAATGCTAGGATTGGCAGAAAGATTCCCTTTGCCACCATTGGAGCAATACTGCCTGGGGATTTTGAGATTAAAAAAACAAAAATCAGAGGCGTCGAGTCAAATGGTATGCTGTGTGCGCAAGATGAATTGGGACTTGGAGATGATTCCGCAGGGTTATGGGAGCTGCCTTTAGATGCGCCAATTGGAGAAGATCTTAGTAATTACCTCGAGCTCAATGACAATATCATTGATATTGACCTAACTCCAAACCGAGGCGATTGTCTCAGTTTGAGAGGGATGTCGAGAGAGATCGGTGTAATAAACAATTGTGATGTTGTTATGCATTTAGAAGATAAAGTGCATGCAAATATTAATGATTCAATTAATTCTACTATAACCGCTCCTGAGGGTTGTGCCCGCTATGTCTCAAGAGTGGTAAAGAATATAAATCTGAATGCGAAAACCCCCATGTGGATGCAAGAAAAGTTGAGGCGAAGTGGTGTAAGGTCAAGAAATCCGATAGTGGATGTTACCAACTATGTGTTACTAGAAATTGGTCAGCCAATGCATGCTTTTGATTTGTCAAAAATAGATGGTGAAATAATAGTCCGTTATGCTAAAAAAGAAAATCTGAAGCTTTTAGATGATACCTCTGTATCGTTGGATAAGGATACGCTTGTTATAAGTGATCAGAGCAAAGTGCTCGCTATGGCAGGGATAATGGGTGGTGAAGATTCGTCGGTTGGACCATTAACAGATCAAATTTTGCTTGAGAGTGCTTGGTTTAATCCAAAAATCATCTCAGGCAAAGCCCGAAAATATGGAAAGCATACTGATTCATCCCATCGCTTTGAACGTGGGGTTGATCCAGAGATTCAACATTTGGCTATTGAACGAGCCACCTCATTAATTCTTGATATTTGTGAAGGAACTCCCGGTCCAATAACGGAGACTGTGTTGCAAGATTATTTGCCTGGTGAGAAAAGTATTTCATTCGAGAACGATGAAATTCGAAAACAGTTGGGAATCGAAGTTGATAGGGAGGAAGTTGAGCAGATATTTGGGCGACTGGGATTGACCAAAAAAAATTATGAGTCGGGCTTTGCGACCTGGAATGTCCCGAGTTGGCGCTTTGACTTAGAGATTCAACAGGATTTGATCGAGGAAATTGCAAGGATAAAAGGCTATGATAATTTACCTGTTACTCTTCCCAGGTTTGAAGCTAAAACAAAAAATGTAAAGGATCATAAAACCGATATTTTGAAGGATATACTTGTTAATAAGGGTTATCAGGAGGCGGTTACTTATAGTTTTATTGACCCCGAAGTGCGAAGATTATTATTCAAAGATATCCAAGGTTCGACTTTATTAAACCCTATCTCGAATGAGATGTCAGAGATGAGAGTGTCTATCTGGCCAGGCTTAATCAATGCCGCTTTACATAATTTAAATCGCCAACAGACGAGAATTCGATTGTTTGAATTGGGTCAATGCTTTATGCCAGTTGAAAATGCTTTAACGGGATACCAAACTCAATTTGCAGGCCTAATTTGTGGGAGTAGATACGAAAAAAGCTGGAGCACTTCAGCGGCAAATGTAGATTTTTATGACTTGAAAGGGGATGTCGAGACTTTACTTTATACAATAGTACAAGAAGATGAATGCGAATTTAGGGTAAAAGCATATGAATTCTTTCATCCTGGTCAATCTGCTGAAATTTTAATAAATAAAGAAGTTGCAGGATGTTTGGGACGACTTCACCCATCCATTGAGAGTAAATTAAATTTTAAGCAGCCAGTTTACCTTTTCGAAATAAATATAAACAAAGTTGTCACAAATATCGATGAAGGATTTGAAGGCATTAGTAAGTTCCCTGAGGTGAAAAGAGACTTGGCATTCCTTGTAGATGAATCAGTTCAGGCGTCTGCTTTAATTAGTGCTGTAAAAAATGCATCAGGCAAATATTTAGTGGATTTAAAGTTATTTGATGTTTATGAGGGAAAAGATATTGAAAATAAAGGGAAAAGTATAGCTTTGGGCTTGACCTTTCAGCATCCATGCCGCACTCTTACAGAATCAGAAATAAATTCATGGATCAATGACGCTGTGACAGCGTCTTTGGATAGTTGTGGCGCAACGCTGAGGTCTTGAATTTGATAAACAAATTATTTTTAAGGTAAATGGAATGGCAGCACTGACAAAGGCCGACTTAGCAGAAATGTTATTTGAAGAGCTCGGGCTTAACAAGCGAGAGGCTCGTGAAATAGTGGAAATGTTTTATGTCGAGATCAGTGAAGCTTTAGAAGAAAATGACAACGTCAAGATTTCTGGGTTTGGGAATTTTGAGCTTAAAGATAAAAAAAGTAGACCTGGACGAAATCCGAAAACTGGTGAAGAGGTTGATATTTCCGCGAGAAGAGTCGTAACTTTTAAGCCAGGGCAAAAATTGAGGGCGAGAGTAGATACATATGCTGGAGGCGAGTGATAATAATCAACTGCCAGCCATCCCGGGTAAGCGGTATTTTACGATTGGTGAGGTGAGTGAGCTCTGTGGTGTTAAGCCTCATGTATTAAGATATTGGGAACAAGAATTTCCTGATTTAAGTCCTTTAAAAAGACGTGGTAACCGCCGTTACTATCAAAGACAAGATGTGGTCCTGATACGACAAATTAGATCTTTATTACACGAGCAAGGTTTCACAATAGGTGGCGCAAGGCAAAAGCTTGACGACTCACCTTCAAAGAAAGAAATGACTCCTTATAGACAACTTTTAGACCAAACAGTATCAGAGTTGGAAGACATATTAAAAACTCTTGATTAGCAGAAATACTCACAAATTCGGGGCGTAGCGCAGCCTGGTAGCGCACTACACTGGGGGTGTAGTGGTCGCAGGTTCAAATCCTGCCGTCCCGACCAAACATTGAAAAGTTTTCGCGATCTGCATTAATAAAATGTCATTAAACACACTTTTAGCGCCAAATGTTGCGAATTCACTTTAATTTCGGATACAGTCATTAGTAACAGATTAAAGGATACTCGATATGTTCTACTTTTCTTTAAGATGCCTAATTATAGGCGCAGCAATTCTAATTACTTTTTTTGCAAATGCATCCTTGGTTATGAAGCCTTCAATGGATTCAGATTTGATGTATTCGGATGCAATTCTAGAGGGCACTTATAATAGTGCAATATCAAAACCTGAAAAGTTTTTGGGTTTTGAAGTTGGAGATAGAGTGGCAACCCCACTTCAAATTGTGGAATCTTTAGAAGCTTGGTCTTCTCAGTCAGCGCGCATAAAAGTAATAGAGTATGCTCGATCACATGAGGGTAGGCCACTCCATGCAGTATTTATCTCATCTCCAGATAATATTTCGCGATTAGATGAAATAAAGAACAATATTATTCGAATATCTGATAGTCGAAAAATAAGTGAATCTGAAGCTTCTAAGATTATGAAAGAACTGCCAGCAACAGCTTGGATGGCGTACTCGATTCATGGAAATGAGACCTCTGGAGCAGATGCTGCACTTGCAAGTATCTACCACCTCATAGCGAGCGAAGACGAGGCAGTCTTGTCAATGCTCGATAATATGATAGTAATTATTGATCCATTGATGAATCCTGATGGACGGGATCGTTTCTCTAAATCATTGGAGCAGTATCGTGGAACTGCACCTAATGTTGATGATCAATCGTTACTTCATACAGGGGACTGGCCTTATGGTCGAACTAATCACTATTTTTTCGATTTAAACAGAGATTTTTTCTTTCTCACACAGCCAGAGACGCAAGGTCGTGTCGCTATGATCAATGAGTGGCGTCCTCAACTCATGATAGATGGTCATGAGATGGGCTCACAAGATACATTTTTAATGGGACCTCCCAGACAACCCTTGAACGAGAATATTGATAAAGATTTGCAAAAGTGGGCACACATATTTGCCGAGGAGCAAGCTGAGGCTTTTGATGATCGAAACTGGCGTTATTACACGGGTGAGTGGTTTGAGAATTTGTATCCTGGATATTCAAATTATTCTGAATATCGGGGCAGTATGCATATTCTTTATGAACAATCACGTATGGCGGAGGATGGAGTTAGGCGTCCCGAAGGCACAGTCCAGACATACAAGGAATCAGTGCATCACCAATTTGTGAGCACAATAGCGAACTTAGAGTCTCTCGCTAAACACTCACAGGCAATGTATAAAGATTTTTGGGGTGGAAGGAAATACAACGTCTCCAGAAGTGGCCGATTTGCTGATCGAAGCTTTGTGATTTTGGCAAATGATAATGAAGGGAGATTAAAGGATCTTGTTCAAAGACTCGAGGCTCAGGGTATAGAATTATATAAAAACAACGAACCTATTGAAGTGGATCAAGCGACACATCAAACGGGCGAAACTCACAAAAAATTTAACATTCCTGCCGGTAGTTTGATTATCCCCAACAGGCAACCTGATGCACCGTTGGTTGCCGCGATAATGGAGTTTGATGCCGAATTTAGTAAATCGGTACTTATTGAAGAGCGTCAAAAAACTTTGAAAGATGGCTCTTCGATAATGTATGACACTACCGCTTGGAATTTCTCAATGATGTATGGTCTTCCAGCGGTAACTGTGGATCAAGAAATCACGGATGAACTAATTCCTTGGCAGACTACGTCGACACCAATTGTGCTCGACTCGAACGCTAATGCTTGGACTGTAAATGGAAATGATGATAGATCAGTGGCTTTTGCAGCAAGATTGATGGAAAAAGGTGTGAATGTTAGGGTAGTTGATCAGTCAACCAAAATATCAGGGGCAAAAATATCTCGGGGCAGTGTAATCGTAACCAAAGTTGATAATCCAAATGTCTTAAATTTATCGAAGTTAGTAGCAAATGAAGCTAATTATCTAGACACTCCCGTCGCATCTATAAGTTCTGGTTATGGTAAGGGTGATCTTCCTGATTGGGGGGGAAGGCATTTTCGATTGCTTAACCGTCCACAAATTGCGATCTTAAGCCACAATGGATTTAATAGCTATGATGTCGGAGCATCTTGGTGGAGCATTGATCATCATCTTGGTATCCGTCATAGTCAAATTAACTCGTCATTCATTAGTCGTGCAGACCTTCGACGCTACAACACTATAGTGATGCCAAGTGGTAGTCGAAATCTCAATGCCTCGGAGACTGCAATGCTAAGTGATTGGGTCAAACAAGGAGGCACTTTAATTGCTCATGGTTGGAGTACAAACAGTCTCGCGAGCGATGAGGGGATAGGCACTGTTCGAAGGGTGCAAGATACTTTTGAAAAGGCTCAAGATTATGATTTAAAAGTGCAAAGGGAGCTTTTAGCTGAAAATTACAAACTCGAAATGAAATCTGTGATGTCACATTATGTCGACACCGAGACACCTTATCCATGGAAATCTGGTGCGGAGATTTTAAGTAAAGATGAATTAGAAAAGAGAGACAAATGGCAGTCTATTTTTATGCCCTCAGGAGCCATGGTTGTCGGACGAGTTGACTCTGAGCATTGGCTCACTTTTGGTACACCAGAGATATTGCCTTTATTGTATGGAAATCAACCGATACTTATGACTGACAATCAGTCAGAGGCGGTTGTCCGGATAGGTAAGCTGAATAAAAACTATGGTAGCGAAGAGGCTCGAGCAATTAATTGGTCCACTCTACCCTCGGGTTATGACATGCAAGTTCGAATGAGTGGTTTGGTTTGGCCAGAGGCTTCTCAAAGAATTGCTAATTCAGCTTACTTGACTCGTGAGAGACACGGAAGAGGTCAGGTTATTCTCTTTTCAGGGCAGCCTAACTTTCGAGGAGCGACGCGTGGGACAACTCGACTTTGGTTAAATGCGCTGGTCTATGGTTCTGGTCTGGGGACTTCTCTGAAAATTACTCCATAATTAGTTTGATTAGGATGATCTAATGAAATCCTTTTTGCTTTGGCTTGTATTTATATGTGCTTTGGTTGGGTGCAGTGGGTCAGGAGAGAATATCAATCTACCAGCCGCCGATTCAAATAATAGGACTGGTGCGAATTTAAGCTGGTTTAAGCGCGCTGCAATGGATGCATACATGAAATATAGTGTTTGGTCTGAAAATCGTTCAGGTTTCGTCACTATGTTCGCGCAGGACGGACAAGTTATACACGCAAGTGCAGTAGGTTGGGCAGATAGAGAATTAGAAAAACCAATGCGTATTGACACTCATATGCGTTTTGCCTCCATGACAAAGCCAGTCACGGCGATCGCTGCCTTGATATTAGTTGATGAGGGTAAGTTACAATTAAATGACCATGTAGCATCTTACATTCCCTCATTCGGTGATCTTAGAGTTGCTGTGAACGAGAATAAGAATGCTAATGACGTTTTTGATACCAGAGCGATAGAAAAACCATTGTTGGTAAAACATCTTTTGATGTTCTCATCTGGTATTGGACCTGGATATTCGAACTCAACTGATTTGTATAAGCATTGGATGGCTAATGGAATCAGAAGTCATAAATCGGGAGGATTAGCGGAAAGAGTTGAAAAACTTTCCCGGTTACCTCTTTTTGAGGAACCAGGACTTGTTTGGCGTTATGGTAGTTCAGCAGACGTTCTAGCACGTGTTGTTGAAGTGGTATCTGGACAAGCATTTGATATGTTTTTAGAGGAGCGTATTTTTGGCCCATTGGGTATGACGAATACACGTTTTTTGCATGCTGTTTCTGATCATCATGCCCTTGCTCAAGTTTATACCCAAGATCCGAATGGAGAGCTCATTTTAGCGCCCAAAAGAATCGATTCTGAATGGAATGAGGGCGGCTCTGGGTTAGTATCAACTGCTCCAGATTATATGCGTTTCGCACTGATGATTTGGAACGGAGGTGAATTTGATGGTGTGCGTATACTACCCAAACAAGTGATAAGCGACATGACATTACCTCATGTTAAAAAAGGTGTTTTTGCGAGAAGAGATATCGAAGGACTAGGTTGGGGACTCGGTATTGGTGTGGTTGTGAAGGAAGATGCAACGCTACCTGGGACAATCGGTGATATTTTTTGGGGAGGGTATTACGGAACCACTTTTTTTGTTAGCCCCAGCACTGGTCTTGTTGGTGTAATTCTCTCCCAAAATGAAATGAGTCAATACAGTGGTGGATATCAAACTCCAATCTATGCGATTCAAGCGATTGCCGTTTCAGGTAGCTAGATAAATATTGATTTTTTCGTCAGCTGATGCATAGGGTCAATATCTACTTTTACGTAACGTTCAGGTATGATCATCTAATATAATTATTATAAAACTGTGATGTTTAGTATTAGTCATAAATTAATAAAATCGATATTTATTTCCCTTACTTTGACCGCCTTCTCGGCACTCAAAATCATTGCAGCTGAATATTATGTTTCTGAAAATGGTTCTAATTCTAATTCTGGTGCATCAGAGAGTGAGCCTTTTCTAACTATTGCCAAGGCAATGAATCTCACAAGCCCTGGTGATACCGTGTACGTAATGGATGGAACTTACCGAAATGTTGGTTATGGTAGTGGTATTGATGGATCTGATCTTACTAACGGCAATGTTGTTCGGATAACCACCTCTGGCGCAGCGGGTGCACCCATTACTCTAAGAAACTTAGAGGGTCATAAGCCTAAAATACAATTTGATGGCTCTGGAGGGATAAATCTTGCGCCAAATACCGGCTATATAATTATAGACGGATTTGAAATTGAAGGTCCTTCTCAGTTCATCACCTATGATCAAGCGATAGCCGATAGAAATTACAAGATTCAAGTAGCTGAGGATGGTGACGCAAGCACAAGCTATGGTAATAACTATTTTTCAGGGAGAGGAATCTATGGGTATGGTCCTCACTCTAATGTAATTGTCAGGAATAATGTCGTTCATGATACTCCAGGTTCGGGTATCCGATTTAACGACTCGGACTACATGACGATTGAATATAATGAGGTTTACAACACAACCTGGTGGACATCATCTGCTTCTAGTGCAATTGTTTATGCGGAATCTATTGCACTCGAGGGAGACAACGGTTCAGAAGTTAAAATGATTATGAGAGGAAATGTTGCTTATAATAATTGGAACCGGATACCTTTCTATGTCACGCAGTTACCTGATAATGCAGGTGGTCCGGGGGGAGATTATGGGACAGCATCTCAGGACTATATTTTAGATGGCCAAGGTTTATATGTAACTCGCAGTGATCCCTCCTATGCGGGAACCTTCTTATTTGAAAATAACCTTCTGATTAACAACGGCAAGAATGGAATTAATTTTGATCATTCTGAAGGTGCCAGCGGCATATACCGAAATAACACTCTTTATTTTAATGGCGTCCATAATATTATTCAGGATCTATCTGTAGCTGATGGAAACCCTCGTCACGTGGGCGGTAATAAAGTGGCTGGTATTTTAGCAAATGATGTTACTTCTGTTGTTGTGGCCAATAATATTGTAGTGACTCGGGAGAGTGAATATTCAGCACTTACTTTTAGAAATTTTTCAAATAAAGTAGTCACTAATAATATATTTCGAAATGGAAGTACGCCTGACAATTACCCAACAACCGTTTTTGATGTCGACCCAAAATTTGTTAACGCCCCAGATACTATTCAAGGCTCAGTGGATATGGCAGGTACTGATTTTTCATTAAAGGCTGATTCCCCAGCTATAAACGCAGGAAATCCAAGCTACTCTGCAGCACTTGATATCAACAAAAAAGCACGGCCAGAGGTGGGGGAGGCCATCTCTTCTTCAAGTTTCGAGACTGGAGAGGGTGGTTGGGGAGCCTGGTCAACCACGTTAAGCACATCTGCTGATGAATCTCGCTCTGGCACAAATAGTCTTTTAGTGTCTGACAGGTCCTTTAACTATTCGAGTGCAAGATTATATTTGGATGATGCATTGACAGTGGGAGAGACTTATTCTTTTTCAGCTTGGATAAAACTACCTGATGGGGCATCAGGTAGCACGAAAGCAACTATTAGAACAAAAACTGGAGACGATGCACCTGTTTATATTGACTGGACTACTAGCGATCGTGAGGATAATACGGTTATCGCATCAAGTAGCGAATGGACACAAATATCGGGAGATTATACTCACAGTGCAGCGGTCGATAGTATTTTTGTTTACATTAAAGGTCCGCAAGTTGGTGATGGACTATTTGATTACTATATTGATGATGTCTATATAATTCCTCAGGGGTCGACTCCGCCTAGTTTTGGTTCTGACACTGACATTGTTGATATAGGTGCTTATGAGTATGAAAACACAAACATTGCTCCCGTTTTCACCTCAGGAGCGTCTTTTAGTATCGATGAGAATCAGACCGTTATTGGAACCGTTACAGCCAATGATTCTGAAGGGGATACTTTGACGTTCTCTGTATCAGGAACTGATTTATCCATTAGTGCATCAGGAGTCTTGTCGTTTAACGTAGCGCCTGACTATGAAACTCAATCTTCTTATGCCGCTACAGTCACAGTCACTGATGGGACGAACTCAGTTACTCAACTCGTCACAATCTCGGTGCTTGATGTAAATGAAGTACCTATTTTTACCTCCCTCTCAAGTTTTAATGTAGATGAGAATCAGACTGATGTTGGAATAGTTTCAGCTACTGATCCTGAAGGAGATACTTTGACATTTTCTGTATCAGGATCTGATTTATCAATCACATCAACTGGAGAATTAACCTTCGTTTCGTTGCCTGATTATGAGACTCAATCCTCTTACTCTGCTACGGTTACAGTGGTTGATGGCAGTAATACCACAAACCAATCTATTACAGTCACACTAATTGATATTAATGAGGCGCCAGTCTTTACTTCCTTATCAAGTTTTAGTGTTGTTGAGAATCAAACATCGGTTGGTCGAGTCCAAGCTACAGATCCTGAAGGTAGCGATTTAA
The DNA here is from genome assembly GCA_902596775.1 of uncultured SAR92 cluster bacterium. GTDB lineage: Bacteria > Pseudomonadota > Gammaproteobacteria > Pseudomonadales > Porticoccaceae > AAA300-D14. Next base: position 41,770 of record CACJVE010000007.1, on the reverse strand, counting down.
CTTTTTCAACAGCAGGGACAGAAATATCAGTAAACCCAACTGGAGTTTTAACCTTTAATTCGGCGCCTGATTATGAGGTCCAATCTTCGTATTCGATATCAGTTAATGTAAGTGATGGCGTTAATAACTCGACACAAGCTATTACAGTTTCGATTGTTGATATTGATGACACCTCTCCAATATTCACATCAAATGCAGTATTTACTGTTCCAGAGAGTAGATTAAGAATTGGAACTGTTACAGCTGCTGATCCAGATAGCTCTGATATTATTTTCACGGTTTCAGGCACTGAACTTGAGATCACTTCTTCAGGGATGCTTAGTTTCAAATTAGCGCCGGATTATTCGGTCAAGTCATCTTACTCTGCAAGTGTAACAGCAACTGATGGAACTAATTCGTCAAGTCAAGATATCACTGTAAATATCACTGAAACTTCTGAGCTGAATTCAATTGATATTGACGGTAATAATGAGTTTGATGCATTGACTGACGGGCTTTTAGTGCTACGGAGTATGTTTGGTCTTTCAGGAGATGCATTAATTACTGGAACCGTCTCATCTAATGCTATTTTCTCTTCATCGGAGGAAATTCAGTCGAGGTATTCCTCTATTGAGGCGTCATTGGATATAGATGCTGACGGAAATATTGATGCACTAACAGATGGCTTACTAGTTTTGAGATACTTGTTTGGCCTGCGGGGAGATACGCTTGTTACAGGAGTTATATCACCCGATGCAGCTCGAGCATCTGCATCGGAGATTGAGCAATATTTATCAAACCTTACTACCTCCGACGGATCATAAAGTTGCGAAGAAAAGTGAATTTATTATTTAGAAGCATACCAAGTTTTATCTTTGTAATATTTTTGTCTACTTTTATGCCATTTTCTTATGCATCGGAAAAACTTAATGGCTCTCCAAATTTCATATTAATTTTATTAGATGATTATGGTTGGAGCAGTCTATCAAAAACGATGGATAAAAATTATCCAGATGCGAAAAGTGACTTCTATCAAACACCTAATATGAACCAAATTTTAGAGCGAGGAATACGCTTTTCTAATGGTTATGCATCCTCTCCAGTATGTTCTCCCACAAGATATAGTATTCAGTTTGGAAAAGATCCTGCCTCTTTAGGTCGAACAAGAGGTTTAGGCCCTAACAATGTTGATCATGATCAAGTGGGCATACCCCAAATACTTAAAGGTACTGACAGTAATTATGTGACTGCTCACTTTGGCAAATGGCATATCGACGCTGATCCATCCCGGTATGGTTACGATGAGCATCATGGTGAGTCTGGTAATAGAGCAGGTGGGTTTGATACAGGTAAAAATAATCGTCAGTGGGTGGGTTATGCAGCTGATGATCCAAAATTAGTGAATCAGTTAACTGTCGATACAATTGACTTTATGGAAAGAGCCTCGGAATCAGGAAAACCTTTCTTTGTGCAGCTCTCTCACTACGCAGTACATTCTGATATTGTCTATTCAGAAGACGCTTATGAGCGAGTAAGCAGGCGAGAAAAAGGCAACCTTCATAGAAATCAGGGCTATGCAGCCATGATCGAGGACCTTGATCTATCAATTGGAGATCTTTTGGATGCTTATGATCGACTTGACCTAAAAGACAATACTTATTTAATTTTGGTTTCTGATAATGGTGGTATGCCAGTGTTACCTCAAAAAGTAAACTTAGGTAAACCTTATAAACCTGGTTTAAATCATCCACTTTTAAGGGGTAAGTGGGATGTAATGGAGGGCGGTATCAGGATTCCATTTGCAGTGATGGGACCGAGTATTACTGCAAATTCTCAAAGTGATGTGCCTGTTGTAACTCACGATTTACTGCCGACGATAGGTGATTTAGCGGGTGCGAATAAATATATACCAAAGGATTTGGATGGTGGTAGTTTAAAGGAGTTATTTGTCGAACCGAAAGCCAATGTAGAGAGAAATTTTGATGCCTTAATATTTCATTATCCTCACTATAATAGAGTAGGAATGAATGAGCCTCATTCTGCAATTCGTATGGGTGATCATAAGCTAGTAAATTTCCCTGTTTCCAAAAGATCATTATTGTTTAATATTAAAAATGATCCAGGAGAACAAAGAGATTTATCAGAACAATTACCTGATTTAGTTATAAAGCTACAAGAAAAGCTCTCAAATTTTTTGGAATCTGTAGATGCTGAAAAACCTGAAGATGCTTATAACTGGAAGACAACTGGAAAGAGTGGAGAGGTGAGGACAAAATTCTTTGACAGGTATAAACAATGATCATTCTGATAAGTAAGAGAGGGTTTTAATGGCTCAAAAAGATGTAGGGCACAAGGTTCCTATACATACTCTTAAAACGACAGAAGAGACGATGAATCTCTATGATGATTGGTCTTTAGATGATAAATATAATCAAGACATGATCGATTGGGCATATTCAGGCCCTGAAGAAGTTGTAAATGCTTTTGCAAAACATGCGGAAAATAAAAATATCTCGATTTTGGATGCCGGTTGTGGATCGGGCCTGGTAGGCAAAAAGCTCTCCCAAACCGGCTTTTCTATGTTAGATGGTGCCGATATTTCTGCCGGATTAATGAAATTAATTCCCAAAGGGATTTATTCGAATCTATTTAAGATCGATTTGAATAAACCGCTTGATTTTCCTGATTCTCACTACGACGCGATTTTATGTGTTGGAACTTTTACCTATGGACATGTTAGGGCAAAAGCACTAGAGGAGTTCACGAGAGTTGTGAAACCTGGAGGACTTATCGGTTTCACGATAAATGAGGGTGTTTTTGCTGAGCATGGTTTTGAAAGTCTACTGGAGCGAATGGTGCTCGATAGAAAGATTGTTGAACTAGAATTATTTCTCTCTGACTATCTTGCCTCAAAAGACGTTGGAGCTTGGCTTGGCATATACCGAGTTCTTTGAGTCTCACTTACTGCTTTAAATCTCGCGGTAAGTATTTTTAATAAACTAATACCCAACTCAGATAAAAAAGGGTCCATGACGCAATAGTTGCACCAGCAAGTATCAAAGCCGCAGACCCTATTGAGGAACTTTTATGTTTAAGCATTAATATTTCCAATTAATAACGCGAATCATTATCATTTGTATCTACAATAAAGTCAAATAAATATTTTTAATTTAATGAACTAATTAATTGAAAAATATCTAATAACCCATACCTTTCGTATAACCCTTGGGTTATATTGGTAATTTAGTAGTCACCTCAAATAAAATTTGTTTACAAAGGAGTTTTTAATGTCAAATCACAGCATGCTAAATAGGTTTGGTCGATCTGGAAATCCGTCGCTTAATGCGGATACATTCCGCCGTGAAGCTGGAACGCGTTCCTCGGGTGGAATTCAATCTACTGCATCAGAAGTTATGACACTTCAAGGAACAGTAAATAAAACTGGAATTCTTCTTGCATTGGTTGTTTTGTCAGCGTCGTACACATGGAATATCTTTTTTCAAAGCGGTAACCCCGGAAGCGTTATGCCTCTTGCCATGGGTGGCGCTATTGTAGGGTTTATTCTTGCTTTGGTAACCATGTTCAAACGGCAATGGTCAGGAATTACTGCGCCCATGTACGCAATAGCTCAAGGGTTCTTCCTCGGTGGTATATCTGCGATCTTTGAGGCTCAATATCCAGGAATTGTTATTCAAGCGGTGGGTCTGACTCTCGGTACACTGACCTCACTGCTATTTTTGTATAAGACTGGCATTGTTAAGCCAACTGAAAATTTTCGTCTCATGGTTGCATCAGCGACAATGGGCATTGCAATGTTGTATTTCGTAAGTTTTATCATGAATATGTTTGGATCCTCAGGTATCGGATTCATTCACTCAAATGGGCTTTTTGGAATTGGATTTAGTCTTTTTGTTGTTGGAATTGCTGCGCTAAATTTGGTTCTTGATTTTGACTTTATAGAACAGGGCTCTGAAGTCGGCGCACCAAAGTACATGGAATGGTTTGGTGCATTCTCGCTTATGGTCACGCTAATTTGGTTATACCTTGAGATGCTAAGGCTATTAGCTAAATTAAGAAGCCGATAATGGATGCAAACACTCTAATTTTTGGATCGATGGCGGTCATATCATTGGCCGCCTTTTTTTACCTTGGAAAGTTTAAGGCATCCCCAAAGCAAACGGAGCGTGATGACAGAATTAATTGGTCCTCAGGGAAATACTCATTTTTTAAATATATTTTGCTAGGCATGGGCGTGATTTTAGGGATTGCTTTGCTGATTAAATATGTGTTCTAGTTATTGTAGCGATTGCACTTTATCGTAAAGAAAATTGGTAAGCTCTTGCCTTGTTTCAAAGTCTTCTAGCTCCTCCCATGAGATAGGATCACCGATCTCGATCTTGACTTCCTCACCAAATCTTCTGCGAGCCTCATTTAAGAGTAGGGCCGACCTTAATGCCATTGAAATATGAGATGCCACATGAAACAGTCGGCTATTTTGTCCTCTAAAGAAAATGGGTACAACCGTTGCATTCGATTCTCTTATGAGCTTAGCTGCAAACGTTGTCCATGGAGCGTCCACCACACCGCCAAACCCAAATGTGTTTGCGGTAGAAACATGGCCTGAGGGAAAGATTACAAGAGGTATGTCATTTTTTAAATCATCAGTTGCTCTTTTTTTCGTCGAAATGTTGGTTTTTACAGCTTCCTTTGTTTGATCAAAGTTGACGGGCAGAAAGTGGGTATTTAAATCATCATCAACACATAATACCGAGTTGATTAGTATTCTAAAATTGCCCCTAACGCGTGCTGCAATATCACACATAATAAGACCATCGACGATTCCAAAAGGGTGATTCGCAACAATAACGAGTGGTCCTTTGCGAGGGATCTTGTTCAGTTTGTCGGGGTCATAATGGCACTGAATCTTTGTCTCTTGCATGGCAGATCGAAAGAATTTGCCAACTTCAAATGGCTCTCTTCTGAGCTTCTCATAAATAGCAAATACTTTTTTACTACCAAAAATAATTTCAAGAAAGAAAATGATTTTTCTGAGAATCCAGGGATCATCTGGCTGGCAAAAAGAGATTTTCGTTGCGGCCGACGCCGGGAGTTCGGATGTCAATTGTTGATCCATCTTTCTTGTCTCTAAACACAATCACGGCAGTATATTACCAATTATTTGCATTATTAAGACACTTTTTTAATTTGCATGATTTTAGGGACTCTGCGATTATCTCCAACCAATATAAAAATGTGGATAAATGTGATGACTGAAAAATTTGACTTGGTAGTGTTTGGAGCATCTGGCTTTACCGGTCGACTTGTAGCGGAATATCTATCAAAAAAAGCAGGTGTGTCACACAATTTAAACTGGGCTCTCGCGGGACGTGATGTCATGAAACTTGAGTCTGTGAAAGAAGAAATGCAGATTCCTCAATCAATTCCGATTCTTCAAGTTGATGCGAGTGACAGAGCCTCTATTAAAAATATGATAGCTAAAACAAACGTTGTCCTTACAACGGTTGGGCCCTATCAGATATATGGTAATGAGCTTGTAGAATGCTGCGTTGAGGCGGGGACAGATTATCTCGATTTATGTGGAGAACCAGCTTGGATGCACAAAGTTATTGAAACTCATCAAGCGAGGGCTGAAAGTACTGGCGCACGAATAGTATTCTCATGTGGGTTTGATTCAATTCCTTTTGATCTTGGTGTCTATGCTCTGCAGAGAAAGGCAATCCTTAGATTTGGCGGTCCGATGCATAGAGTCAAAGGGCGAGTAAGATCAATGAAAGGGACCTTTTCTGGAGGCACTCTTGCGAGCTTCCAAGCGACTATGGCTGCTGCCGCAAAAGATAAGGACATAGTTGGTGTTCTTCGGAATCCTTTTGCGTTGACCTCTGATTTTTCCGGAGTAACCCAGCCACCTGGCAATCGAGCTGAGTTTGATGAGTCGATAAATAGCTGGGTTGCGCCATTTGTAATGGCTAGCATTAACACTAAAAATATTCATCGTAGTAACTATCTTTTAGATCATATGTATGGAGAGGATTTTAAATATGATGAAATGATAGCAACGGGTCCTGGAGAGGAGGGAGAGGCTATAGCTGTTAAAATGTCTCAAGGAAATCCCATGGCTGGAAATAATACTAAACCCGGGGAGGGTCCAAGCAAAGCTGAGAGGGAATCAGGCTCCTACGATATTGTCATGATTGGTGAAAATGCTAAAAATCAATCGATTAGATTGTCGATAAAAGGAGATAAAGATCCTGGCTATGGTTCAACATCAAAAATGATCGCGGAGAGCGGGATTTGGCTATCAGAAAACCCATCTCAATCTAATGGTGGTATTTGGACCGCGGCATCACTAATGGGGATCTCATTAGTTGAAAGTTTAGAGAAAAATGCGGGTATAACATTTACTGAAGAACCCAAAAAACAATAAGAACAGGGATAATATTTTGATTAAATTTCATGAGTTGAAGGATTCACTTATTGGCGAGTTACATAATCGGCCATTTCCACTGATTACAATTCCGGCGCAAGTGTCGCATATGGTTTTACTAAATCCTGTGGCACGGGAAAAAGAGATTGAGTATTTAAATATTCTGGCGAAGGCGAACAAGATGCCGAATGCAAGTGCAGAGGCCACTTGTTACTACGAGAGTGCTAAAGACTTTGATTTTAGATGGGAGCGGCACAGTGAGTTCTCAACATATACAATAATATCGAAAAAAGAGATATCAGGCTCTGAACATTTCAATGGCTTTATGTCGCTTGATCAAGAATGGATTTCCAATTTAAAGGGCGAGGTGATTAGCGCAAATCATATTGATTTGCGATTGCCCCAAAATGCTCCTAAAGAAGAAGATGAGTTTAATCAGTATTTTGCTAACGAACCTCTTATAGGAAGTCATATTTATGATGGTAATGCTACTGTTTGGACATCAGTTCAGAGTGATCAAGATGGGTTTAGTCGAGTTATCTTGATTGATGAGGGCATTGATCCTAATCAAGCGGGACGAGCTGTGAGGAATCTGCTGGAATTGGCTACCTATCGCTCTATGACCCTACTAGCATGGCCTGTTGCAAGATCTTTATTGCCAGAGCTTGGTGAATTAGAGAAAAGTCTGAATAAGACAGGGGAGAAGCTAAAAAAATTGGAAACGCTTGAGGATGAGCAAAATTTAATGACAGAGCTTATTTCTGAGGCCTCAAAAGTCGAAAAGTTAATTTCTGATAACAGTTTTAGATTTTCTGCGATGGATGCATACTTTAAAATAACTGAATCCAGATTAGAGATGCTTAAAGAGCAAAAGATTCCAACAATAAGAACGCTGAAGGAATTTCACTTGAGGCGATTTATTCCAGCTTACGATACCTGTATGTCAGTGGTGAAGCGAAAGAAGAATCTGTCCGATAGAGTGGGTCGTACCAGTGAGCTATTGCATTCAAGGCTGCAAATATCGCTTGAAGCACAAAATCAAAAGCTACTCGCTTCAATGGATTCTCGGAGTAAAGTTCAGTTGCGACTGCAGCAAACGGTTGAGGGATTATCTGTTGTTGCTATAACGTATTATTCGATGGGACTAATTCGTTTTATGGTTGAGCCATTACCAATCGAAAAATACTTAGGAATCGGTGACTCTTGGGTGATTGGAGGTCTGACACCCGTCATTCTATTTGGAGTTTATGCAATAGTACGACGAATAAGGAAGACGTTAGATAAAAGCACTTAAAGCTCATATTTAAATAAAGCAAAAAGATACCAACTCTTTAGCAGGTATATCCTAGATTTTTGCTCCTGAGTATCATTCCTCGATAAAAGCACGCCCAAAGGGCCAAAAACTGAGACGAAAGTTGACTTAGGTTCTATAAATTCGCATACTCAAAAAAAACAGAAATAAAGTTTAACAAATTATTTAATATAAATAATTATAATTAAAGTTTTTGGTGCCATGCATCAGAAAAGCACATAACTTATAAAAATCGGATTCGGCTGGAACAGCCGTCAAAAATTAAAATCCGACTACAATTTGGGGTAATCGTTTATGCGAACTTTGCGAGCTATTGGTTGGTCTATATTCTCTTCAATTTTTATTTTCGGTGCGTCGATTTCTATGGCACAGGGGCCTTATAATTTCAATGGTGATACTAGTACATGGACAGTGCAGAATTCGACTCTCACAGCTGGAGACTACTCGATAGATTATGATATTTCAGGAGGTAGTTTAAACAATAATAGACTAAACCTAACAGAATCTATTGACACAGCAACAGCACCCTCAATTATTGCGATTACAATGATGAATGATACTGCAAATGTGTCTATGCAGTTTGTGTTGAATACTAATGCAACGGGAAACAATGGTTTCGGATACAAAAGAATTAGCGGAGTTCCTGCCAATCAAACAAACTTTTCAACCTTGTATTACGACCTAGATAATCATGGCAAGTGGAATGGATCTAATGTAATTCAGCAGATGTTTCTTCGCTTTAAAACAGCTTCAAGTGGAACCGGTTCTAGCGGGGGTAATGTTTATATCGACAAGATTGAGTTTTTGTCTGCCCAGCCTAGTAGTAGTCCTTCAATGACTATTACTAGTTCAACCTCTGGTGTCACTGACGGTAGCTCCACTGGAGACTCTTCTATAACACTGGTGTTTTCTTCCAGTGAGGTAACTACGGATTTTGTTGAATCAGATATTCAAGCGACTGGCTGTAACATCGAGAATTTCAGTGGCATCAGGAACTCTGCGACAGGTATGACATATACGGCAACATGTGCCCCTGACAGTCCGGGCGCCGTTACCATAGATGTGGCTGCAGGAGCGTTCAGTGGAGCGACATCGGGTGTGAATAACTCCGCTGCGACTCAATTCAATTGGACGCAAACGTCCAATGACACATCGGCACCAACTCTTGCGACAGTGACAGCGGTGACGACTCCAGATAATGATTCAACACCTGACTTTGTGTTCAGCAGTAATGAGGCTGGAACAACTACTAGCAGTCTTAGCTTTTCATCAACAACCTCAGCAATCAGTGGGAATAACACGATTACATTCAGTGGCCTTAGTGATGGAGTCTATTACAATGAAACTGTAACCGTAACGGACGCCTCTGGTAATGCTGCATCGTTGATAATACCAACTTTCTATGTCGATACGACCGCCCCTGAATTGAGCTCTGTATCCTTATCTTCAAACAACTCCACATCAACACTTGCAAAGGCAGCTAATGTTGTTACGTTAACTTTTAAAGCTGACAAATCTCTAACTTCAACGCCTGCGGTAACCTTTACTTCTGGCGGCGACTCGACTACGAATGCTGATTCTGTAATTAATGATGGGGGCAATTACACTATCACTGTACCGAGCGATAAGACAGGCAATGTGGGTGGAACCCCCGCAAATTCCTTTGTAGATCGAAGCATCACATTTGTTAGACCGCCCGTTAACAGCGAGGCGCCTCAAGCGACTTGGGGAACGGCTACAGCCCGTGATACAACCCGTGTTGGGACTAATCTTTATTTTAGAAAGTTTACTTGGTCTAATGCGAATGCATGGTGTGAGAGTATCAATGGTCGTCTTGCAACTGGAGCAGAGGTGACGACTCATTTGATACCCCTTCTTGGGTCGAGCTCCAATGGATTTTGGGAGGCCGAATTAAAGTGGCCTCAGCAAACAACGCATTATTGGACAGCATCAGTGGCAGGTGATGATGATGGAAGTGAAACAAGACATAAAGCTTTCATAACAAAGAATACCAGTAGTGGAGCTGACGTTTATGAGCTCCAAGGTAGGGCCAATACAACAACCATGTGGCCTTTGTGTGTCGCGCGTTTTGAGCGATCATTTACTTCGACTTACACAGTAGCGTCCGGAGATACCGATGGCGCAGTTGCATACTCTATCGCATTCACAGACGCTCTTGGAAATGCTGGAACTGCTGTTACAAGTGGTTCAGGCAGTGTTACGGTTGATAAAACGGGGCCTACTGTGACAATTGCAAGCTCAACGGTCAGCAGCGGGGCGACAAGCAATGATTCGTCGATAGCGTTAACGTTTACATCGAGTGAGGCCACAACTAACCTCGCTGAAAGTGATATAACGGTAAGTGGTGGAAGCATAAGTAATTTTGCCGCTTCAAGTTCTACCATCTACACGGCAACATTTACTGCAAGTGGCGATGGGGCGACATCGGTTGATATCAGTGCCGGTAAATTTAGTGATGCAACCGGTAATAGTAATACTGCAGCGACTCAATTTACTTGGTCGCGAGATGCGACCTCACCGACAATGGCCATCTCAAGTGCAACTGTTTCAAGCGGCGCAACTAGCAATGACTCCTCTATTGCGTTGACGTTTACTTCTAACGAAGTGACAACAAATTTTGCTGAAGCTGACATTACGGTTACTGGCGGATCATTAAGTAGTTTCGCCGCCTCCAGCTCAACTGTCTACACAGCTACGTTTACTCCATCATCAGATGGTGCAACTACAGTTGATGTTGGTGCAGGAGCATTTACTGATTCGGTTGGAAATAATAACAGTGCAGCTAGCCAGTTTACATGGACATACGACTCTACTGCGCCAACCCTTGCTACTGTTACTGAAGTAGCGACGCCTGCTAATGATGCTACACCAAGTTTTGTCTTCAGCAGCAGTGAGTCTGGAATACTAACAACAAATGTGACTGAGGGCTTCTCGAGTTCATCGTCCGTGACAAGTGGAAATAACACTGTCACTTTCAATAGTTTAGATGATGGTACCTATAGTGGAAAGACAATAACTGTTACCGATGCAGGTGGTAATTCTGACTCGCTAACGCTTGCAGATTTTGTAATCGAAACCGTATCACCAACGATGACAATTACAAGCTCAACCGTGTCTGACGGTGATACAAGTAATGATTCATCCATTGCTTTGACATTTACCTCAAATGAGGCAACAAGTAATTTTGTGGTTGGTGATGTAACAGTATCGGGCGGCGTGTTAAGCAGTTTTGCATCCTCTAGCTCGACGGTTTACACAGCAACGTTTACTCCAAGTGATGCAGCAGCGACATCTATCGATGTGGCAGCTGGTGTCTTCACTGATGCGTCAGGGAATGGAAACACAGCAGCAAGCCAGTTTAACTGGACGTTTGATAATTCCTCTGCGGAGCTCAGTAATGTAAGTATTTCTTCGAACAATGCTACTAGCACGCTTGCAAAAGCATCTGAGGTAATAACGCTGGTTTTCTCCGCAAATGAGACAATTAATACTCCAACTGTTACATTTGCATCTGGTGGCTCAGCAATTGCGTCTGGAAGAGTTTCAGTATCCAATACATCAGGTAATGACTGGGCTGCTTCATATACAACAGGATCGAGTGATTCAGATGGTGCAGTAACATACAGCATTGCGTTCTCAGATCAGTCTGGTAATGCAGGTGCACCTGTAACAAGTGGGTCAGGAAGTGTGACGTTTGATAATACTCGACCAGTCTCCTCCATTTCTAGCGCTCAAGTAGGTAATGGCGGAGCAACAAACGCGGGCTCCATTGCTGTAGCGTTTGGGTTAAGTGACTCAACGACCGAGTTTAATGCAGCAGATGTATCTGTATCTGGAGGTTCGCTGAGCGATTTCTCTGGAAGTGGAACAAGCTACTCCGCAACATTTACTCCAAATGGTGATGGAACAAAGACTATACAGATTGTGAGAGCTGCATACACTGATGCGGCAGGTAATGTTAGCTGGGCAACAGGCGAGTTTAGCTATACTTATGACGGTACATTCCCAACAATTAATGTTTCGAATATGTACTCCAAAATTATAGATGGAATGACAGATCTTGGAACAGCAACTGCAGATGAGGATGTGACTTGGTCAATTTCTGGAACAGGAGTGTCTATCAGCAACACTGGAACTGTAACACTTGATACTGCAGCTGATCACTTGGTTGCTGAATCACACACATTCACTATAAGTGCTATGGATAGTGTTGGTAATAGCCGACATGCAACGATGACAGTTGAGGTTGGTGACGTGACAGCTCCAACTATCGATTACAGTAACTTGGTTCACACAATCGATGAGGGAAAGACAGCACTTGGGTATGTTACTTCAACAGAAACAGTGACTTGGTCTGTAGAGGGCACGGGTGTTTCGATAAGCTCTTCTGGTGTTGTAACACTGGATTCTCCGGCAAGTTATGCTGATGCGAGTTACCACTCTTATCGAGTTACTGCAACAGATGAAGAGGGCATATTCAGGAAGGGCTTCTTATTTACAGTCTTTGTAAATGACACCACAGCGCCTGTTATAACTTTAGTTGGTTCGGCAACAGTCGATAATGAGCTTGGCTATGCGTATACCGATGAAGGTGCGACAGCGGTTGATAATAAAGATGGAACGATGACCTCTGAAATAACGACAGTTAATTCAGTTGATGTTGATGCAGAGGGTAGTTACACCGTTACTTATGATGTAACTGATGCCGCTGGAAATGCTGCTACGCAAGTCGTAAGAACGGTTACTGTAACACCTGATGCGACAATACCTGTGATAACGCTGACTGGCGATTCTTCGGTGACTGTCGAGGGCGCTACAAGCTATTCAGACGCAGGTGCATCAGCAACCGATAATATTGATGGTGATTTATCTTCTAGTATTACAACTGTCAATAATGTTGATACAAAAACGCCAGGCACTTACACAGTTACTTATAACGTAAGTGACGCTGCTGGCAATGCCGCGGCAGAGGTTTCAAGGACGGTAACGGTTGTCGATACTACTGCACCGGTAATAACTTTATCTGGTGGATCAAGTGAGGTAACAACTGCCGATAGTCCTTTCTCAACAAATAATCCAGTTGGTAATGGTCCTGATGGGACTTTAAACACGGCTGATGATGTTGTGATTGCGGATGTTTATGGGGTTGATGGAATTACCTTTATAAGGCCTGCCACCAATAGCGAGGCACCTCAAGCGACATGGGGTGCTGGAACCGGCAGAGATCTAACCCGAGTTGGAACAAATCGATACTTTAGAAAGTTTACCTGGGAGAAGGCGCGTGATTGGTGTGTCAGTATTAGCGGGCGACTCGCAACGGGTGCAGAAGTTACTACTCACCTGGAGCCTAAAGTTGGAACGGGTTCTGATGGAACTTGGGAGACTGATTTGAATTGGCCGCAGCAAACCTCGCACTACTGGACTGGAAGTGTGGCGGGTGATGACGATGGGTCAGAGACACGTCACAAAGCTTTTATTACATACAACACAGGAAATGGTAATTCTGTTCACCAGGTTCAGGGTCGGGCGAACACGAATAAGTTCTGGCCATTGTGTGTGATCGAGACAGAGTCAACGACTTCAGAAGGAAGCGCAACTGTAACTCACGAACAAGGAACCACTTATACTGATGCAGGAGCGACAGCACTGGATTCGGTAGATGGAGTTCTTACTGTTGTAACGACAGGTTCTGTTGACGATAGCACCGCAGGCACTTATGTGTTGACGTACACCGCAACAGACGCTGCGAGCAATAGCGCAACCAAAGATCGAACGGTTACTGTTACTGATACCATTAGTCCAGTAATTACGCTGATTGGAAATGCTGAGTTAACTTATGAGGTTGGTCCAACTGGAACTGAATACACCGATGAGGGGGCAACTGCTACTGATGGTGCAGATGGAGACTTAACTTCAAGTATTGTTGTAACAGGCACCGTTGACTTAACAACTGTTGGCACCTATACGCTCACTTACACTTTGAGTGATGCTGCTGGTAATGCAGCGACTGCTGTAACAAGAACAATTACTGTTACACCAGATGTTACTGTGCCAACGATAACGTTGCTTGGGGATGCATCTCAAAGCTACGAAATGGGCACGACCTATGCAGATGCGGGAGCAACGGCTGCCGATAATATCGATGGTGATATCACCTCTCAGATTGTTGTGACGATTACTAACGCATCTGGTGCAACTTTGAGTTCTGTTGATATTCTTACTGCTGATACCTATACGATTACATATTCAGTCGAGGATTCGACAGGAAATAGTGCGATCTCAGTAGTGAGAACAGTTGAAATAACACCTGATGTTACGATACCTGTGATCGCTTTGTTGGGTGAAAGCACGGTGACACTGGAGCGTTATACAGAATATGTAGATGCAGGTGCGACAGCTTCAGATAATATTGATGGTGATATTACGGCGAATATCTCGATAGTAAATGGGGTAGATGTCTCAACGGTTGGTACTTATGTAATTACCTATAACGTTAATGATGCTGGCGGTAATTCTGCGGCTGAAGTAACTAGAACTGTAGTGATTGTGCCAATTGCGATAAGCCTATCGATACCTTCTGACATTACTGTTAATGCAACGGGATACTTAACTACAGTGGAGCTTGGAGATGCGACGGTTTCAGCGGGTGAGGGCGAGATTTCTGTTTCACCAAGCAGGACTGGTCCATTTAAGTCGGGTATGTATGAAATTACCTGGACTGCTGTTGATAGTGTTGGAACTACCGCATCTGCGATGCAGATGTTGAAAGTAGTCCCTATGGTCAACTTAGGATCTGCGGTGATTGCTACTGAGGGTAATACAGTTCACATGCCAGTCACACTAAGTGGCCATCCGGCTGATTCTTCGGTAACGGTGGGCTACTCGATATCTGGCACAGCAACAGAGAACGAAGATTACGTCAGCGAGACAGATATGACAGTGACCATTGACGGGACAGATCTCTCAGCAATGATTAGTGTTGAGATTGTTTCAGATGCGATTGCTGAATCTGATGAAACATTGACGATTAGTTTGCACAGTGATTCTCTAAGTGGCGCGGTGCTTGGCTCTGTTACTCAGCAGGATGTAACGATCACAGAGCAAGATCTAGCTCCAAAGGTGATGATGACTGCAAGCCAGGGCGCACTTAATCCTCTGACAACTATCGCGAAGAATGCAGGTAGTGTAGATGTCACAGTTGACGCGAGTGATGCAAATCCAGGGACGAGCTTCACTTACACATGGGGTAGTGCTTACAATACACTGCCTGGCGCCGTTGATAGCGGGAATGTCTTATCGTTTGATCCGTCAACCATGGACACGGGCGTGGTCGATATTGCAGTCGATGTTAGTGATGGTGCTAATACTACGATGAGCCATCTCTCGATAAATGTGATTGAGAGTATGCCAGTACTATCATCAAGCGTTGATACCGATGGTGACGGTGTCTCAGATCTAGATGAGGGCATGGGCGATGATGATAGAGATGGTGTGCCAAATTATCTCGATGCGATCTCTCAAAGCAATGTGATGACTAATAATGTTTCGGTTGCTGAATCGGAGCCAGGCACCCTTCTGATGCTTGGATCGGTTGCTTTAGGCACAGGAGATTATGATATCTCTGTAAGTGAGGCTGAAGCCGGTGCGAGTGACACAACTGATGTTGGGTTTGACTATGTTGAGCTTAGTGACTTTGTTATCTCGGGAGCCGAGCCCGGACATTCATATAAAGTGGTAATACCTTTATCAACGCCAACAACGGAAACATCAACTTATCGTAAGTATATCGATGAGTCTCTTGGTTGGCAGATGTTTGTCGAGGATGCGGCTAATATGATTATGTCTGCGAAGTCTGCCAGTGGAGTATGTCCTGCAGCCGGAAGCAGTGCATATGGCCCGGGTTGGTATATTGGAGATGATTGCTTACAGTTAATGATCGAGGATGGCGGACCGAATGATGCGGATGGTATTGCAAACGGTATGCTCGTGGATCCAAGTGGTGTCGCCGAGAAATTTATTGGCACTCCAAGTACAGATTCGACTGTCTCTTTGGGCTCTAGCTCATTAAATGCGAATGGATCTGATAGCACTTCAATTACGGTAACCGCTCTGGATGCCTCCGGAATGCCATTAGAGCATATGAGTGTTACGGGAAGTATTGGTCTAACAGGAGCCAGCGTCAGTAGTTTCTATGAGCAGGGCAGTGGAGTGTATACCGCAACGTTGACGGCTGGTAGCGTTTCTGGAACTGGCCCGGTCACGGTGCAGATCAGTAATGGTCAGACAAGTGTGACAGTATACTCTGAACAATTAACGCTCAACAATGTTAGCTCCACTTCAGATAATACCTCTAGTGGCGGCGGCGGATGTACTGTTGGAGGAGAGAGATCATCTGATAACTCTCTAATACTCCTACTCTTGGGAGCTTTATTGCTGATCGCTAGGCGTCGTTATTATCGAAATCTATAGGGAAAAGCCCCTGAGAAGGGGCTTCTTTCTGTTGCAGTACTCTGGCTGAATTTCGTCGACCAAGGGCTTGTGATATTTCGTTTCCGGACGCTATCAACTTCTGTAAATCGATACCATGTTTTATGTTGAGATCATTTAGTAGGTTTACTACATCTTCTGTTGCTACGTTACCAGAGGCGCCTGGCGCATAGGGGCAACCGCCTAGGCCTGCAACTGCAGAATCAATTGATGATATGCCTTTTGAAAGAGCAATTTCAATATTCTCAAGCGCTCTCCCATGGGTATCATGGAAATGCATTGCAATCGTTTCTCTCCCAACTGCTGCAATTAGGCCATGAAGTAAGCTGTCAGTCTCACTTGGGTTCCCACAGCCGATAGTGTCTGCGATTGAGACTTCATAGCAACCGAGCTCCAAGAGCTTTGTGGTTAATTCGATCACTCTCTGATGATCGATGTCTCCCTCATACGGGCATCCAAAAGCACAAGATATATATCCTCGAACTGGGAGATTAGATGCAGACGTTCTTTTGAATACTTCTGAAAAGCGTTCCAAGCTTTCATCGATTGAACAATTAATATTTTTTTGACTAAACGTCTCAGAGGAAGATGCAAAAATAGCAATTGAATTTATATTTGTATTGATAGCAGATTCTAAGCCTTTAATATTTGGTACCAGCGCGCTTAGATTTAAATCATCTTGTTTTGTTGGAGAGATTGCGTTAATTAGCTCAGCGCTTTCTGCCATTTGAGGTACCCATTTAGGGCTTACAAAGCTTCCAACCTCAATGTCTTTTAATCCAGAATTAATTAAGTTTTTTACGAGATTTTTCTTATCAATCAAACTAACGAGCGAAGGCTCATTTTGTAATCCATCCCTTGGTCCAACTTCTATTATTTTGACGTTTTTAGGATATTTATTGAGCATATTTTAGATATAAATAACTTTATAAAATCTATGTAAAATATTGATTATATTGTTAAATAATCTCCTTTATAGAAAATTAATGGTTCTTGGTTCCTGTTTTCTATGCTTTTTACTTCACCCACAATAATCACATGATCACCACCATCATAAAGATGTTTGGTTGTGCATTGAAGGCAAACGCTAAAATCTGGCAGAATCGGTATATCGTTCAAACCACTTGCACAAGCCATACCTTCAAACTTATCAATCCCAGTCTGAGCAAATTTATTTGATATACCCGATTGAGTTTTATTCAAAATATGCACTGCAAACGATTTAGCTGCCATAAAAGCATCAAAGCAGTTTGCATCTCTGCCAATGCTCCATAGAACTAAAGGAGGCTCTAGTGAGACAGAATTAAAACTGTTTACTGTCATGCCTATTTTTTCGCCGTTTTCGGTGGTTGAGGTAACGACGGTAACGCCAGTAGCAAAAGCTCCCAAACTTTCTCGTAATTGTTTAGAACTAAAATCAAACAGTGGACTAGTTTTATTGTCAGCGGGTGTCATATTCATCATAGCTTTTGGTTGGAGGCAAATAATCGCGGTAGTTTGTGATTTATGCAAGTTATATTTCGAATGTGTACGTGTCAGATTAGTTAATGTCTTGTTTCGTATATCATGAAAATTGTTGCTGATTTTGGGGTGCTATGGCAAAATCCCGCCTCTTCGGAGAGTTTAAAGAAGCATAATAAGAAATTAAGTTTCAAGATCTTATAATTGTGCGAGAGTGGCGGAATTGGTAGACGCGCTGGATTTAGGTTCCAGTGGGGTAACCCGTGAGAGTTCAAGTCTCTCCTCTCGTACCATATTTTATCAAAAGGATTTTTCATGAAGGTATCAATCGATTCGTCTAATGGGCTAGAGCGGACATTAAAAATTGCAATCCCATCCGATAAAATTGAATCTCAAATAATGGAGAGAGTTGAAAAAGCCTCCAAGACAGTCGCTTTGAAAGGGTTCAGAAAAGGTAAAGTTCCAGTAAGAGTAGTACAGCAGCACTTTGGCCGAGGTATTCGTCAGGAGATAGTCGGTGAAGCAATAAACACTGGATTTAGTGATGCGATTTCGCAAGAGAAACTCAATCCTGTCGGCCAACCCAAGGTAGAAATACTTGTCGATAAAAAGGGCAGCGATCTAGAATTTAGCGCGACTTTTGAGGTTCTGCCTGAGTTAAAACTGTGCGATTTAAAGAAAGTGAAAATAGCTCGACCGGTCGCTGATATAAAAGAAAAAGACATCAAAACAATGATTGAACAGCTGAGGAGTCAGCAGTCTAAATTTAAATCCTCCAAGAAAAAGGCAGCACCTGGTGATCAGGTAAATATAAATTATTCTGGCACCAAAGGCGGCGTTGAATTTGAGGGTGGCCAGGGACTCGATCAGGATTTAATCCTAGGTTCAAACAGCATGATACCAGGGTTTGAAGATGGGATTATTGGTATGTCGGCAGGAGAAAATACTACCTTAGATCTTAAGTTTCCTAAGGATTATCATGCTGAAGACCTCAAAGGTGCAAAAGTAAAATTTAAGATTGAGGTAAATGATGTCTCTTCAAAGAAACTTCCAAAGCTTGATGATGACTTTTTCAAACTATTTGGAGTCACAGAGGGTGGGGAGAAGAAATTTAAAGAAGAAGTTGAGGCAAATATGCAGCGGGAGCTGAATAATGCTGTAAGGACCAAAGTTAAAAATAGAGTGATGAACCAGCTTTTTGATCTAAACGCAGTTGAGGTACCCCAAAGCCTGATTAAAAATGAAGTTAATCAGTTGAAGCAGCAAACCATTCAGCAGTTCGGCGGCGGACAGAAAATCGACATGGATATGTTACCAGATGATATGTTTTTTGACCGTGCTGAAAGACGCGCTGCTTTGGGTATTATTGTCTCTGAGCTTGTTAAGAAAGAAAATATGAGTGCAGATGCGGATAGAATAAAATCTCGAGTTGAAGAGATTGCTTCCACATACGAGAAGCCATCGGAGGTGATCGAGTATTATTATGGGAATCCTGATGCACTCGCTTCGGTTGAGTCAATGGTTTTAGAGGATCAAGTAACAGAGCTTGTCTTATCACAGGCGTCAGTGAAGGAAGAGAAACTGCCGTACGAAAAAGCTATTCAACCTGATCCAGAGCCGACACCGAAAAAAAGCAAACCTGCCAAAAGAAAAGCGGGGGTAACTAAAGCATCAAAAGTTGATGACAAAGCTAAACCAGCCGCGAAAGCCAAAACAAAAACAAAAGCAAAGCCAAAACCGAAAAAGTGAATAAGCTATTTAAATCCGCGTTACATTAGAGATCGTAACTAAAACTAAATACAAGGACTTTGACATGTCAAGAAACACAGGTGATATTCAAGAACTAAAGGCGAGTGGTCTCGTTCCTATGGTGGTAGAGCAAACCTCCAGGGGTGAGCGCGCTTTTGATATTTATTCAAGGCTATTAAAGGAGCGCGTCATATTTTTGGTAGGGCAGGTTGAAGATCATATGGCAAACCTGATCGTAGCGCAGATGTTGTTTTTAGAGTCAGAGAATCCAGAAAAGGACATACACTTGTACGTAAATTCACCCGGAGGCTCTGTTACGGCTGGACTATCGATATACGATACAATGCAGTTCATAAAACCAGATGTTAGCACCATGTGTATAGGGCAAGCGTCCTCGATGGGAGCTTTTTTATTAGCGGCTGGAGCTAAAACCAAGAGATTTTGTCTGCCAAATGCTCGAACAATGATCCATCAGCCAAGTGGAGGTGCTCAAGGCCAAGCAACTGATATTCATATCCAGTCACAAGAAATTTTAAAGATGAAACGCAAGTTGAATGAGCTTATGGCTCATCATACCGGGCAAAGTGTCGATAAGATTACAGAGGACACTGAGCGAGATAATTTCATGGATGCTGAAGAATCAAAAACTTACGGGCTTATTGATGAGGTTCTGGACAAAAGATCTTAGACATATTAACCTTTAATAAGAAAAATGCGTGTGGACGCTATTGTAAGTAGGGATTGATCATGAGTGATAAGAACGGTTTAAGCGACAGCAGCAAACTACTTTTTTGTTCGTTTTGTGGAAAGAATCAAAATGAGGTAAGAAGGCTGATTGCCGGCCCTTCGGTATATATTTGTGATGAATGTGTGGATCTTTGTAACGACATAATTTCCGAAGAGGCAGAAGCATCTGATGCAGATGCAACGAGTGATAAGCTCCCTGTACCTGTCGAAATCAAAAGTATTTTAGATGATTATGTGATCGGTCAGGAAAAGGCTAAAAGAATTTTAAGTGTTGCGGTATATAACCACTATAAGCGTCTTCAAAGTGCAACTAATGCTAATCCAATTAAAGACGCCGTCGAGTTAGGAAAAAGCAATATTCTTTTAATAGGGCCCACTGGGTGCGGAAAGACTTTACTTGCCGAAACACTAGCTAGACTTCTTGATGTTCCATTTACCATAGCAGATGCGACTACTCTTACTGAAGCGGGATATGTTGGAGAGGATGTAGAAAATATTATCCAGAAACTACTCCAAAAGTGCGACTATGATGTCGACAAAGCACAACGAGGAATTGTTTATATTGACGAGATTGATAAGATTTCTAGAAAGTCTGACAATCCCTCAATCACTCGTGATGTGTCTGGGGAAGGCGTTCAGCAGGCATTGCTTAAGCTGATAGAGGGTACTGTTGCTTCTGTCCCACCGCAAGGCGGAAGGAAGCATCCTCAGCAAGAGTTTCTGCAGGTGGACACTTCGAATATCTTGTTTGTATGTGGGGGCGCGTTTGCTGGCCTTGAGAAAGTTATTAGAGATAGATCAGCAAAGGGTGGTATTGGATTTAGTGCAGAGGTAATGAGTAAGGATAATATTAAATCAGTTGGTGAGACACTTAATGACGTTGAACCTGAGGATTTGATTGGATTTGGTTTGATTCCTGAGTTTATTGGAAGACTTCCGGTGGTTGCGACTCTTCAAGAACTGGATAAAGACGCCCTTATGAGTATTTTAGTTAAGCCAAAAAATGCGTTAACAAAACAGTATCAAGCAATGTTCGAGATGGAAAATGTAGACTTGGATCTTCGTGAGGATGCGCTAGAAGCAATCGCGAACAAGGCTATAGACCGCAAAATTGGCGCACGTGGACTTAGATCAATACTTGAAGCAACACTACTTGATACGATGTATAAGGTTCCGTCAGAATCAGGCGTTGTGAAGGTCGTAGTTGATAAAATGGTCATCGAAGGCGAGAGCCCGCCCAAACTGGTTTATGAAAAGTCTGATGCAGAATTAACCATTAGTAAAAACGAGCGCCAAAGCGGATAGATTTTTATTTAAGGACTCACCTTGTAATACAAACTTATGCCCTCATGTTAATAGCATTGGTTCGATAATTCCTGAATGGAGGCATACCTTGGAAAAAGATGTAAAAGCTAAGATTTCACTTCTACCAGTCTTACCCCTGAGAGACGTGGTGGTTTACCCTCATATGGTTATGCCATTATTTGTCGGAAGGAAAGCGTCGATAACCGCTTTAGAGAGAGCGATGGGAGCCGATAAGCGAATCATTCTTGTGGCTCAGAAAGAGTCCTCAAAAGATCATCCAATCAAGGATGATATATATAATATCGGAACAGTAGCTTCAGTTTTGCAGATGCTTAAACTCCCAGATGGCACTTTAAAAGTTTTAGTTGAAGGCCATAGCCGATGCAGATTAGTCGAAGTCTCCGATAATGCAGGATGTTTGGAAGCATCGCTTCAAGTAATAAAGGACGATAAAGACCTCTCAGAAGAAGAAGAGCTGCTTGTGAAATCGGCGAAGGCTTTATTCGAAGAGTATGTCGATTTAAATAAGAAAATTCCCGTAGAAGTCAAATCAACTGTCAGCGATATTGATGATGCTAATCGTTTAACAGACACCGTAATTTCTCATATGACTCTCCCACTTGATCAGAAACAAAAAATTCTTGAGATCGAATCGCTAAAAGGCCGTTTACAGCAGCTTATAAGCTACATAGATACGGAACTTGATCTTCTAAAGGTCGAGGCGAAAATTCGGGGCAGAGTAAAAAAACAGATGGAGAAGAGCCAGAAAGAGTATTACCTCAATGAGCAAATGAAGGCTATACAAAAGGAACTTGGAGATGATGAGGGTAGCACATCTGAAGCTGATATTCTTTTGGATAAGATTAAAAGTGTTGGTATGCCAGGACTTGCATCTGAAAAGGCTGTCTCCGAGTTAAACAAGTTTAAAATGATGTCGCCAATGTCGGCAGAAGCATCGGTTATAAGAAATTATCTAGATTGGATGGTTAAGATCCCTTGGAAAAAGCGAAGTAAAATTAAAAATAATCTGGAGACTGCGGAAAAGACACTGAATCAAGATCATCATGGACTGGAAGAGGTCAAGGAGAGAATCCTTGAATTTTTGGCTGTGCAGAAACGAGTCAAAAAGTTGAAAGGTCCAATCTTGTGTCTAGTCGGCCCTCCAGGCGTTGGCAAGACATCATTGGGTGAGTCAATTGCAGCCGCCACTGGGCGCAAGTTTGTCCGTATGAGCCTTGGTGGTGTCAGAGACGAAGCTGAGATTAGAGGCCATAGGCGGACATATATTGGAGCTCTTCCTGGAAAGTTGATGCAAAAAATCTCAAAGATAGGAACAAAGAATCCTTTATTTTTACTAGATGAAATAGACAAAATGGGGATGGATTATCGTGGTGATCCTGCATCGGCACTTCTAGAGGTACTCGATCCGGAGCAGAACCATTCATTTAATGATCATTACTTGGAGGTGGATTACGACCTTTCTGAGACAATGTTCATATGTACAGCAAATTCTCTTAATATCCCTGGACCTCTTTTGGATCGTATGGAAATTATCCGAATTCCGGGCTATACAGAAGATGAGAAGGTCCAAATTGCTGACAAATATCTTATACCTAAGCAAATAAAAGCAAACGGATTGAATAAGGATGAGATTGAGATAAGCGCGGATGCACTGAAGGATACGATTAGATTCTACACCAAGGAAGCTGGTGTGCGTGGTTTAGAAAAATCCATTGCCAAGATATGTCGAAAAGTAACCACCAAACACGTGAAGCTCGATGCTTTAGATAAGGATGTCGTGCAAGATTCTGACTTGGAAGAAATACTCGGTGTTAGAAAATTTGATTATGGTCGAGCGGAGTTGAAGAGTCAGATAGGACAGGTGACCGGACTTGCTTGGACTCAAGTTGGAGGAGAATTATTGAATATAGAGACATCAGCGATTCCAGGGACCGGCAAAGTTATAAAAACTGGTTCACTGGGTGATGTGATGCAGGAATCTATTCAAGCCGCTTTGACCGTTGTTCGGAATAGGGCTCAGTCGTTGGGCGTATATAGAGATTTCTATCAGGAGAAGGACTTGCATATCCATGTTCCAGAGGGCGCTACACCAAAAGATGGTCCATCTGCTGGGATAGGCATGTGCACCTCTATTGTCTCTGTTCTCACTGGTATTGCAGTGCGTTCTGATACTGCAATGACGGGAGAGATAACACTACATGGCCAGGTATTAAAAATTGGTGGTTTGAAAGAGAAGTTACTGGCAGCCCATAGAGGCGGTATTACAAATGTAATTATCCCTAAGGATAATTTTGGCGATTTAAAAGAAGTTCCTGATAAGATTACTCAAGACCTAAAAATACACCCAGTCAGCTGGATTGATGAGGTGCTTCAGTTAGCCCTTGAATCAGAGCCAAAACCCATGAGTGAGGCGGAATTTGTTGAGAAAAGCACTCAAAAGAGTGATCTTAACGATGCCAATCGCCCAAGCACGCATTAGTTGCCAAAAAAAGTCCAATTTTTTACAAGACTGCTTGACCCGCGGTAGCTCGTATTGGTATAAAGAACAACAGCGGCGACATAAACGCTCAAAAGAAGGCGTTCTCGACTTTGAGGCGCGGCTAAAGGAAATTTAACTATAAAAGGGGAATATTGTGAATAAATCTGAATTAATTGATGCGATTGCATCAGGCGCGGATGTATCTAAAGCTTCTGCAGGAAGAGCTCTTGATTCTGCTATTGGCGCAATCATGGGTGCGTTGAAAAGTGGAGATTCTGTGTCTCTAGTTGGCTTTGGTACTTTCTCTGTAAAGCACAGAGCTGCAAGATCAGGTAGGAACCCTCAGACTGGTGCGGAAATACAAATCGCAGCAGCAAATGTACCAAGCTTCAAAGCTGGAAAGGCTTTAAAAGATTCGGTGAACTAATTATTAGTTAGTTTATTCGAATATTAATCTGAAAGGCGCATCTAAGATGCGCCTTTTTTAATGTTAGGATTAAGAGATGTTAGATAGTTTTAGATCCAATATGAAAGGCGTTGCTCTAGCGATTACTATTTTAATAGCAGTGGTTTTTATTCTTTCTGGTACAGGGACAATGTTCTTGACTAATTCAATCGACGGAGCGGTGGCTGAGGTTGGTGAAGTAGAAATCAGTGAATTCGATGTTCTCCGCTCTATTAGTAATCAGAAGCAGCAGATCTTAGAACAAAATCCAGAGATTGATAGTTCCTTGCTAGATGACGATTTTTTGCGACCTAGTGCTTTGGAAAGACTTATTCGTCGTGAAGTTCTGGTTCAAACTGCTACTAAGAAAGGTCTTAGGATGTCGGATTCTTCAATTAATGGTGAGATTCTTGCGATTGATGGATTTCAAACAGATGGTAAATTTGATCAAGATCGATATAAGTTTGCGCTGCAGAATCAGGGATACACGCATGCCTCGTTTAAACAAATGCTCAATAATGACTTGATTGTTCAACAGCTAATATCAGGAATATCAGATACCGCATTTGTCACTGAATTTGAAGACCGAGCCTTATCCAGAGTATCGGAACAAAAGCGGGATTATTATTATCTGACCATTCCATCGGATCAGACAAGATCCTCCATAACTATTTCTGAAGATGATATTGAGACATTCTATGGAAACAATCTGTCGAACTTTGTAACAGAACCTATGGTAAAGATTGATTACATTGAATTATCGCCAGAATTACTGGCTGATAAAGATTCAGTTACTGATGATATGATCCGCCAGCGCTTTGAAATGGAGCGTGATAGCCTTGAATTTGCAGAATCTAGGAGGGTTTCTCACATATTGATTACTGAGAGTAATCCAGCACTAATCAAAGAGATACAAGAAAAGCTTGAGCTATCGATACCTTTCGAGGATTTAGTCACAGAGTACTCAGAAGACTTTGGATCTGCGTCGATTGGTGGAGATCTTGGTTTTACCTCTGGAGATACATTTCCTGAAAATTTTGAAGATGCGGTGAAAGTGTTAGAGATAGACCAGATATCAGATCCGATTCTGACTGAAGCAGGGACGCATTTAATTAAACTCACGGATATACAAAGAAATGATCTAGTCTTTGAAGATGAGCGGGATCGAATTTTACAAGAGCTCTCCGGGGAGTTAATTTCGGATGTGTTTATTGAAAAATTAGAAATATTGAAAGAGCTTAGTTTTAATGCGCAGTCTTTAAATGAAGTAGCAGAGGATATGGAACTTGAAATGAAGACTACGGATTTTTTTGCTCGCTCTGGCGGAAATGGTATAGCCTCCAATGGCCAAGTTGTTGATATAGCATTTTCTGATGATGTGCTTAACAATGGTTATGCAAGCGAAGTAATTGAACTTGAAACCGACAGCTATGTGGTATTGAAACTGAATGAGTTCGCGGATGCGCAGCAAAAGGGAGTTGCTGATGTCAAAGACGATATTTCAGTACAGCTAACAGATAGCCGGTTAGAGGAATTAATGATAGAGAGATCCAATCGGTTGCTTGAACTCGTCAAGGCAGGAGAGACTATAGAAGCAGTAGCTAAGCAGGAAGATCTTGATTGGCAAGTGGTGCTTTCTGCGGGTCGGAGAGTCACCGATCAAAACCCGGAAATTAATTCCGAGGTCTTTAGAATGAAGAACCCCGATTCAACTCCTGTGATTGACTTTTTTGTTACGCAAAGCGGCGATTATGTTCTGGTGTCTCTCACTTCGGTTGTAGCAGGAGACTATAAATTGATTGATGATTCGATAAAATCTGGTATTGCCTCAGCGAATTTATCAATTAATCAGAACTTGGAGTTGCTAAGTTTTGAGGACGCATCTCGATCAAAATTAGCAATAGCGCAGTAGTGTTAAATTCATTATCTAGTTAGATCCGAAGGCTATCGACCATCAATATTAACGTCTCTCCAGGATGAATGTATTTTGATCGCGTAAAGGTATTCCACTCACGTATGTCATTTATAGAGACAGAAAATCTTTTGGCGATCAAGTAGAGTGAATCACCCTCCCGTATTTTGTAAAAGACCTTTCTAATATGAGATTGAGCGATTGTGTTTGTGCGAATCTGGATCTCTAAGCTCTGACCTGCAAATATCTTTGATGATCTAAGCTTATTTTGTAGCATGATATCCCTAATTGTTGTCTTGTAATTTTTGGCGATCTGAGAAAGTGTATCTCCGCTTAAAACTTCATGAGAGATGATCTGTGTTGTTACAGAGCGTTTGTGAATTACTGGTGTTCCCCGATTATGAGGAACTTTTAAGATCTGTCCTACTCGCAATAAATCTGTATTCAGATAGTTAATTGTTTTTATTAAATCAACGGAAGAATCATGATCTAAAGCTATTTCCGACAAGGTATCTCCAAATTTTATTTCATATTCTGAAAAAGGAAGCCAGTTTTCAGGATCCTCAGTGTTTATAAATTGAGTTAACTTAGATGCTGATTCTATTGGGATTAAGATGTTTGATATATCATCTGGAGGGGTTATCGATCGGCGATAACCAGGATTAAACTTTGTGAAAGTTTTATAGTCAATCCCGCTGACTTCCACGATTGTTTCAATTTCAATTTGGTTTTCAAGCGCTATGACTTCAAAAACAGGCTTATTGGGTATTTCGGGTATTTTTAAATTAAACTCTTTTCTGTTTTTTAGAACATGCGCAAGGGCGAAAAATTTAGGAACATAATTTTCTGTTTCTAAGGGTAAGCTTAGTTGCCAAAAGTTAGGGTCTTTTCCAAGCTCAAGATTTTTTTTGATTGACTTTGCTACCGTTCCTTCTCCACCATTGTATGAAGCTAGCGTTAGAGACCAATCATTCCCAAACTTTTGATTTAGATAACTTAAATAGTCAATTGCAACCTCTGTTGATTTAACAATATCTCGTCTCGCATCGAACCAAATATTCCTCTCTAGACCTAAATAAGCGGCAGTAGAAGGAATAAATTGCCATAATCCGGATGCGTGGCTTTGGCTATATGCGAGAGGATCATAAGCGCTCTCTATAATCGGTAAAAGCGTAATTTCGATTGGAAGTCCTGATTCTTTTATCCTCGCATAGACATAATGTATATAGGGGCTTGATTTCTCGATAACACGCGTTAAATAGTCAGGATTCTTTAAAAGCCAATCAATTTGTTTTTTTACAGCAGCTTCATCTATGTGATGATCGAGCTGCAGTTCTGCGGCTATTACGTCATATATATTTGAATTAGGGGTCTGTTCATTGGTCTCTAAAATAATAGAGTCATTATTATATTCTTCAACTGCTGGATTAATTGTCTTTGATATGGTGATCTCGGGTTCCATGATTTTACTGTCGACACTTATAACATCATTTTCTGACTGTGATTGCTCAAGAATCAAAGGTGAGCAACCAATATTTGTTACTAGTAGAGCAAACAAAGAGATGAAGGCTGCGTTCCTAGTAAAAGAGTATTCAGTAAATCGTAGAGTAAGAGTTTTCAATTTCATGATCGGGTTATTTTGTTTGTGGTGTTTCTTCTGTATCAAAGCCATAATATGCAAGACAGAAATTGCATTTTTTCATCATAAAAGCAAAGGGACCGAAATATTGACCGGTGCAAATGATAATAGAAATTTTGTCGAGAAGCACGCGCCTATACCGCAAAAGATTTTGGATCGTGAGCATTTGCTCTTAAAGAATAAAGTATCTAATTTCGCCGGTTATAGATTTATGAGTCTCGGGGCAAATACAGATTCTAAACTTATAGAAACTTTTAACCATTCACATAAATTTTGCATTGATACATTGGACTCCCATAAAAGATGTAATACGGTCTCTCTATTTTCTGATTTACCGTTACCCTCCGAGTCAATTGACTGCGTATTACTTCAGCATATTCTGGAGTTTTCAGAACAACCTCAATCCATTATCTCTGAGGTATCCAGGGTTATTAATCCTGGAGGACATTTGTTTATTTTCATAGTTAATCCCATTAGTGTTCTGGGCCTGAAAAAGCTTATCGCAAAAAAAATTAATAAGTCGGAGGATTCTATTTATTATCCTTTGCGAATCAAGCGGATTACTGATTGGTTGCATCTTTTAAATTTCGAGGTTAAGTCAGTTGTTAAAGATAATCGTTGGGCGAACGAAAATCTGTGTTCAAATAGTATTGATAAAGACACTTACACAACACTCAAAAGAATGGGCAAATTTGTAGAGTATGGTGAGTCATTAATAAATCATTTTTATCTTATACACGGTGTTAAGCGAAATCGGGCAGGTATTCGCGTTCCTAAGGTCGAATGGAGTTTATCTGCACAAAATAAGCTTTTCTTAGATAATTCGAGCTCGAAACAACCTCGGACTATTACTAGAGGTATAAGCGAGCATGAGTGATAGTGAATTAATACAAATCTATACTGATGGTGCATGCAGGGGCAATCCTGGTCCTGGTGGTTGGGGCGCTTTATTGAAATTCGGGAGTAAGGAAAAGCAACTCTATGGAGGCGAGTCTTTGACTACAAATAACAGAATGGAGTTGAGAGCTGTAATCGAAGCGTTATCTGCCTTAAAGAGGCCATGTAATGTCTCTGTTACTTCAGATTCAACGTACGTTCTAAAAGGTATAAATGAATGGCTGCCGAATTGGAAAAAGAGGGGTTGGCTTACATCTGGAAAAAAGCCAGTTAAGAATGAAGATCTTTGGAAATCTCTCGATTCTTTGAAGAGTGTCCATAACATAGAGTGGCACTGGGTTAAGGGACACAGTGGGCATCTTGAAAATGAACTAGTCGATCAGCTAGCGAATAAAGGAATTGATGAGCTACAAGCCATTTAAATAAAGAGTAGTGAATGAGACAGATTGTTTTAGATACTGAGACCACTGGTCTTGAAGTTGCAAATGAGCATCGGATTGTCGAGATTGGAGCGGTGGAAATCGTTAATCGTAGATTAACGGGTCGCCATTTCCATCAATATGTGAATCCCGGGCGAGAAATTGATCCAGGGGCATCAGATGTGCACGGAATAACGACTGACTTTTTAATCGATAAGCCATCTTTTTCAAAAATAATTGATGACTTTTTAGCCTTCATCGGTGATGACACGTTAATTATTCATAATGCCCCGTTTGATCTAGGATTTCTGAATAACGAACTTAAATTATTAGATAAAAAGCTTTCTCCGCTTGAAGCCAAGCATGAAGTTATAGATACCTTAACCCTGGCTAGAAAAAAGCATCCAGGACAAAAGAACAGTCTTGATGCACTTTGCAGGCGGTATGCTGTGGATAATTCCTCTAGAAGTCTTCACGGCGCGCTTCTTGATTCAGAAATACTTGCAGATGTTTATCTTCTTATGACAGGTGGTCAGGTTGATATGAACATTGGCCAGGAAGCACAAAGTGAATATGACCAAAACAACGCATCTGAAAAAACAAAAAAAATTGATAAAGATAGAAAGCCAATTAAAGTTGTATTTGCTTCCAGTGAGGAGTTGATAAGTCATGAAAAGAATCTTCAGGATATAGAAGATTCTTCTGGCATTTGTGTTTGGAAAGAAAATTCGTATTAGATGCCAAAATTACATGACATCGGTCTATCTTTAGCTGCTTTGCCATCTGATGATAAGCTTAAAATACTATCAAAGCAGCTCTCTAAATATGTTTTATCTAGAGATCTTTATAATCTATCAAAAGCATTAAATGCAGTTTTAAACGATACTTCAAACAATGAAAAAAATATCAAATGGACAAAATGGAATCAACGATTCGAAAAGTCTCTTGATGTAGTTAATCACCGCAATAAACACCGTCCCAAAGTAACTTATCCAGACCTACCAATTGTAAAGTCGCTAGAGAAAATTAAACAAACTTTGAATGATCATCAATTTCTCATAATTGAGGGTGAAACAGGATCTGGAAAAACTACGCAAATTCCAAAAATCTGCGTAGAAATGGGTTTTACATCATATGGCATGATTGGTGTTACTCAGCCAAGAAGAATCGCCGCTAAGTCTATATCGCAAAGATTAGCAGATGAGTTATCTTCAGAGATTGGAGATTTTGTAGGCTGGCAAATTAGATTTGGTAAAAAAGTGAGTTCTAATACTGTTGTAAAGGTAATGACTGATGGATTACTTCTCTCAGAGATAAATAACGACAAATTTCTCACTAAATACAAGGTTATTATTTTAGATGAGGCTCATGAGAGGAGCCTCAATATTGACTTCCTACTTGGATATTTGTGGAGTATCAGAGATCGCAGACCTGACCTAAAGGTGATAGTGACCTCAGCAACCATTGACACTCAAAAATTTTCAAAATTTTTAGCCGAATCTCCTATCATTAAGGTTCCGGGTCGAAGTTTCCCAGTTGAGATTAAATATCTTGATAACAATGAATTAGATATTGATCAAGAGAGATTGATTGTTAATAGAATCTTGGAGATAGACGATTTCTCTCATGATGGGGATGTTTTAGTTTTTCTAAGTAGTGAACGCGAGATAAGGGAAACCGAATATCTATTAAAAAAAGCCAAGCTTTTTTCATGGGAGATATTGCCGCTATTTTCTCGGTTGAGTACTAACGAGCAGAATCGGATTTTTATTGATAGCAAAAAGCGCCGAATAATTCTCTCCACAAACATTGCTGAAACATCTATAACGGTCCCTAATGTTCGTTTTGTAATCGATACGGGTAAGGTGAGGATTTCAAGATATAGCTTCCGAAGTAAGATTCAACGATTACCGATTGAGAGTATATCCAGAGCCAGCGCTGACCAGCGAGCTGGTCGTTCTGGACGGACAATGCCAGGGATATGCTATCGTTTATATACCCAAAATGATTATGATGGTCGGTCGGCTTATACAGATCCTGAGATTTTAAGGACTAGCCTAGCGTCCGTGATTTTGAAGATGCTTGATTTGCGAATAGGTAATATTGATACATTCTCTTTTGTCGATCAACCAGATTCGAGGCAGATCAGTGATGGATATCAACTGCTGCAGGAACTTCGAGCCTTGTCTAGTGCTAAGAGATTGACTGAAATAGGCAGATTTATAGTCAAGTTCCAAATTGAGCCCAGATTAGCCAAGATGTTGCTTGAGGCAGCAAATCTGAATGTTTTGAATGAGGTTATAATTATTGTGGCGGGACTGAGTGTTCAAGATCCAGTTAATGTGCCCAAAGACAAGGTTGGAAGTGCTGATTTTATTAATAATCTAAGGGACGAAAGTTCGGACTTTATATCGCTATTAAATATTTCAGATGCTTTGCTTAAACAAAGAAAAATATTGTCTAAATCAAAGTTCAACAAGTTTTGTAAAGATAACTTCATATCGACTATCCGTTTTATTGAATGGATGGATTTGGCTGCGCAATTGAGAGAAACGCTGATTCAATTAGGTTATAAAATTACAGAAAATCCTTCCAAAAGGGACAGTGTTCATAGAGCGATCTTATCAGGCCTTGTGACTCAAGTTGGAATGTTGGGCGAGTCGGCGAACTACAACGGAACAAGAAATCGGGAATTTTCTATCTTTCCAGGCTCACATGTTTCAAAAAAGCGGCCGAAGTGGGTCATGGCGGGCTCATTATTTGAGACAACCCGGCAATACGCTTTAAATGTCGCCAAGATAGACAACAGATGGATAGAAAAATATGCCTCGCACTTGGTGAAAAAACAATATAGCGAGCCTTTCTACCATCAAAAATCTGGCTCAGTTTTAGTAAAAGAGCAACAGTTGCTGTTTGGCCTGCCTGTGGTGATAAATAAGTTAGTAGCTTATGAGAACACTAATCCTGCTCTTTGCAGAGAAATTTTTATAATGGAAGCACTGGTGAATAATCTTTATAAAGGGCCAGGAGATTTTTTTGAAAATAATACTAAACTATTTAGAGAGTTAGAAGAAAAGGAGGATCGATTAAGAACACGAGATATCCTGTTAGATGATAAGGCCTCTTTTACATTTTATGACAATTTACTGCCATCAAGTGTTATTAATTTGCAAAGCTTTGAGAAATGGAGAATCAAGTCTGAGGCGAATAATTCAAAAATCTTGTTTTTAACTAGCGATATTATTTCTAACGAATTACCGCACCCTGATTATGAGGCCCAATTCCCCAAACAAATAGAATTTGAGGAAGCTTCGTATGCGTTGACATATAAATTCGAACCCGGCCATCCTAATGATGGTATCTCTGTGACAGTTCCTCTTCCAATTCTCCACCAAGTCCCAAAACATTTCTTTGAATGGCTAATACCAGGGCTCTTGAGAGAAAAATGTATTGAAATGGTAAAGGTATTGCCAAAAAGTGTTCGAAAAAATTTCGTGCCAATACCAACTTATATTGACGCAATCAAACATGACTTGAAACCCGTTAATAAGCCTTTAGGGGAAATTTTGGGGATCAAATTATTTCATAAAACAGGTATAAAAATAGACCCAACACTTTGGGATGAGACTAAATTAGATCCTTGGTATCGAGTTAATTTCCAGTTGATTGATGAGAATAGAAAAATTATTGAATCATCAAAAAGTCTCATTGATTTAAAAGCGAAGTACAAACAAGCTTTTACTGCAAACCTTGATGATCAAGAAGAAAAATCGATAGAGAAAAGTGATATCGCAGTTTGGGATTTTGGAGACCTCCCAAAAGAAGTTTCTTTCTCTAAAGGAAACCTTGTCTTAAAAGCATGGCCAGGTCTCATGGATCAAGGCTCCTTTGTTTCTATTAAACTTTTTGATGACCCGATAAAAGCCGAGATGGCAAGTGCAGATGGACAGCTGAGGCTTGCTTGCCTTCAAAGTAGGAGCGCGATAAAAAAGATCTCTGAAAAGCTTTTTGCGGGAGATGATCTTGCAATAAAAGCAGCAGGACTTCCAATAAAAAGCGAGCTTATCGATATATTCATTTCTGCGAGCTTTCAATCAACTATTTTTAAAGATTCTGGGATTATAAGATCTCAAGATCAATTTCAGTCTTTACTTAATAATAAGTTATCAAAGGTTAAACAAAAAATTTTGGACTTAGAGCTATGGTTAAAATCTCTGCTCTCATCAGTTTATGAATGTCAGAACGCATTACGTTCTCTGGATAACTCTCATATTCAGACTAAAAACGATATCGTTTCTCAACTAGAAAATCTTTTTTCGAAGCATACGTTAACTCATGCTAATGATGATGATCTAAATCAATATCCAAAATACTTGAAAGCAATTTTGATAAGAATTGATAAAACACAGTATAAGTTCAAGGACAATCTACTTTTTAGCACCCAGATATCTGAATTGCTGGATCTTGTAAGCGATCTGGATCAAAACGTTAATTCCGAGCTGTTTGAGGAGATGCGGTCTTTTAAGTGGGCAATTGAGGAACTAAGAGTTTCTCTATTTGCCCAGCAGTTAAAAACACGAGAACCTGTTTCCTATAAAAGATTGTCTAAGAGATGGGAAAAGTTGCAAGAAAAGCTGAATGTAATGTCATTCCAATAGCTCTGATAGGTGCGGAGGAATGATCCGTATTAAAAGCGATTTGTTTGGTAATATAATAGTAAGACAAGTAATACTTCGTAGAGGAAAGGTTTGAGATCACTAATCATTTATTTTATTGTTTTTCTATCGTTTTCGGTAAATTCTCAAGCGGCTGACCCAGTTGACCCTCTAGAAGAATTAAATCGAAAGTTTTATGCATTTAATTTTGACGTTGTTGATCCATTATTTCTCAAGCCTATTGCTAAAACATACGATGAGCTCTCACCTCAATTTGTAAAAACGATTGTAGATAATTTTTTTAGTAATTTGGATGACTTGCCGAGCGCAGCAAATAGCTTGTTGCAAGGTAAAGTATCTCAGTCAATTGAGTTTGCATCTCGATTTTTAATTAATAGCTCACTTGGTTTAGCTGGTATTTTTGATGTGGCTACCTATTTGAAGATAAAAGGCGGAGAGCCTGAAGATTTTGGCCAGACACTTGCTGTTTGGGGTGTTGAAAGCGGACCTTACTTAATGCTACCGCTTTATGGACCCTCAACGCTGCGTGATGCACCTTCAAACTTTTTTGATAGTCTTCTAGACCCATTTACATATAATGATAATTATGAGGCTAGAGTAGGCCTCAAGGCATTTGATGTTGTATCCATGCGCGCCGAAATGCTTGGAATAGATGATTTAATGAGTGGAGACGAATATCTCTTTGTTAGAGACATCTATTTGCAAACAAGAGAGTATGAAATTAAAGATGGCGAGCTTGATGATGCTTTCGGTGATTTTGAGGGCTTTGAAGATTTTGAAGACTTTGAGGATTTCTAGTTTTTTAATTAATCTGAAGTTCTCGCTTTAGTTTTGCATTCGATATACTCGCTGTGTCTTAGATGAATCAGGTCAGCAATCTTTCTGAGGATACTCTCCTCATATTTATCAAGATAATCATCTGCTAAAGCAACCTGCCATAGCGCCGTCATCAAATCTAATTTCTGTTGCAATTCAAAGTTCGCATTAATTTCTTTGGTAAACTGATAGAGTGACGTAGCATCACTCACTTCCTCTTGTGATAGATCAATTAGTTCTTGAATTTCATCATCAGATAATTCGAGTATTTTAGACAAGTTACTTTTGACCGAATCCATCTCCTCTTGATCCATATTGCCATCAATAGTCATTACTTCAATCAGTAGAGCAGCGGTTGCAATATTTAGAACTGAATGAGAGTTATCTTCAGCCTCTTCAGTCTTTTTATTAAAAAATTCTTTAATTTTATTAATCATTTATATGTATCTTTTAACCAAATTTCGAGTTTATTTTGATCCGTGGCAAATCCTCGAATTCCTTGTGCAAGTTTCTCTGTTGCCATCTCATCACTATTCACCTCGTACCTGAAATTGCTTTCATTACCCAGGTTATATTCAATACTATCGCCTGTGTTATTAGGATCTAATTTTCTAACTATTGGATCGATGGTAGTGTTTAATTCATCAAGAAGCTGAGGGCTAATGGTCAATCTGTCACATCCTGCTAACTCTATAATTTCACCTGTGTTTCTAAAGCTCGCACCCATGACAATCGTTTCATAACCTGATTGTTTATAATAGTTATAGATACTAGTAACCGATTGAACTCCGGGATCTTGAGCTCCTGAAAAATCATTTTCTGGATACTTTCCTTTATACCAATCTAAAATTCTGCCAACAAATGGTGATATAAGGAATGCACCGGCATCTGCGGCCGCCGCAGCCTGAGTAAAGTTAAATAGTAGCGTTAGATTGCAGTTTATATTCTCTTTCTCAAGTGTCTCAGCGGCTTTTATACCTTCAAAGGTCGAGGCCATTTTAATTAGAATGCGATTTCGATTAATGCCAATATCCTCATATTGCGAAATTAATGATTTAGCCTTCTCAATTGATCTATTTTTATCAAAGGATAAGCGTGCATCAACCTCTGTAGATACTCTACCAGGAATAACACCTAAAATTTTCTCTCCAAATTTAACAGCCAATCTATCCATGCATAGATCCATTTGTTCGGAACTAGATAAATCATTTCCTTCAAGTGATGCAACAACCTCATTCACTAGATACTTATATTCCGGCATTTGAGCCGCTTTTAGAATCAGAGAAGGGTTAGTAGTTGCATCCTCAGGCGTGAATTTTGAAATAGCTTCAAAATCGCCAGTATCTGCAACGATCGTTGTCATGTTTTTGAGTTGATCTAGCTGATTTTTTTCACTCATTTATGATATTTCCCCAACTTTCTTTAATGCATTATACAAAACATCGATAGATGCCTTTTCACCTTGCGCATTCTCACTAATATGACGCCTGAACTGCTTTGCACCCTTCACACCCCTGAAAAGGCCTAATATATGCCTTGTCATTGAGTGCAACTTCTCGCCCTTAACCATTTCATTATCAACGTATTGACAGAATTTTTCAGCTATTTCCTCTCTTTTTATAACAGACTTCTTTTTTCCATAAATTTTTTGATCAACCTCAGCTAGCAGGTAAGGATTTGTATAGGCTTCTCTTCCTATCATCACTCCATCTAATTCATGTATATGGTCAACTGAGTCATGAATAGAACTTATTCCTCCATTTATGATGATTTCCAGTTCAGGAAAATCCCTTTTTAGCTGATAAACTCGATCATAGTTGAGTTCCGGTATTTCTCTGTTCTGTTTTGGGCTCAAGCCCTTAAGCCATGCTTTCCGAGCGTGAATGATAAATACTTTGCAGCCAGTATTTGAAACAGTTTCAACAAAATCACATAAAAAATCATAGGAATCAAAATCATCAACCCCGATTCGATGTTTAACCGATATTGGTAATTTTGATGCGTCTAATAATGCGGAGATACAATCTGCAGTCAGATTCGCATTTTTCATCATTACAGCACCAAACATTCCATTCTGAACTCGATCACTTGGGCATCCACAATTTAAATTAATCTCATCATATGAATAGTTTTCGATTAACTTTATACATTTAGATAATTCTTGAGGATTGCTTCCACCAAGCTGAAGCGCGACGGGGCTCTCATCCGAGTTGAGATCTAGATGATAATGTGCATCACCATGCAGAATAGCACCTGTTGTAATCATCTCGGTGTAAAGGACAGCCTCAGAACTAATCAACCTCATAAATGAACGACAATGTCGATCAGTCCAATTCATCATCGGAGCTACACAAAATTTTCTGTTTAATTTTTTACGCATAGATCAAAAAAGGTAGAAAAAGCTCCAAAATTAGCATGCCTTAAGTTTATTTAATTGATCTTGTAAGCTTGTCATAAATTTTTGTATCAAAAGATTTAGGAGCTAAATTCACTTGTTTTCAAAAGCTTAATAACCGAAATGATTATCGTTAGATAATCAAATTTAAATATATTAGTGAGAGCATTGTGCTTCACTTATCACTTTGACAATACTTGAGTGCGTTTAATTTAATTCTCATTAATATTAGCCAAGCAGTCCTCATATGCCTGTTCGCCGTAAGTTTGTACCCCTGTTCCCTCATTCAAGCAAGATATGTTAACGCCATCATCAGTGGCGATTTCCAAATAAGTCCAATTTGACCTTCTCAAGCTTTGTCTATCAGTCGGATATAAATAAATCCTATTGTCGGAGATTAAACTCATTTCTCTTTTTAGATCTCTGACTTGATTATAAATATCCTCTAATTGAGAGGCATCACGTGTTGCAAAAATTGTCTCAAAATCAAAAATGAAATGAGGGTTAGTCTCATTTCTAAGTTCTATTTCAAAAAGCTCCAAGCTACTAGTACTGTTTTCATTGATCCTATACACGGCCATTCTGCGCAAAACCTCATTGATTTTTGCCTCTGTATACTCCTGACCAGACTGAAAAAGTCCAAAATGAATAAATCTCTCAAGTCCTACAACAGGTCTCTCTACGGTTTCCATTAAAACCCTGTTTCCAGGAAAAATTTGGCCGTTAGAGTACACCATGTCCCTGATTAAAAATGTTGTATTTGCCTTCAAATTAGCAAGCGTTATTTCATACACATTTCCATCAGAATCAATTAGCTCGCCATCACTATTTGCAATGACATCGTAGAATGCATAAAGGGTTTGTTGCAAATATTCATCCCCCAGAGAGATTACTGTTGCTGGGCTAAACACCGCAAACTCTACGGTTTCAAATTCTTCATTGGAGAGAATTTTCTCGACTATAAGTCTATCCAGCTGGATTCTTGTCTCGATTTGATATTCTTCCTCAATTAATTGACCTACAGTAAAGGCGATTTGTAAAAAATCTACCACTTTTTCAGCATAGGCTTTTTTAACCTCGTCGCCCGAAGCAATAAAATCATCATAAAATGTGAATACATCGATATTAAACTCTGCTGTCAATGCAGTCAGTACCTGATCAACCTCATTTATTACGCCTTCCGCAATATCATTGGCGATTGATCCACATCCCGCCTGCACGCCAATCTCTGTATTTTCCATTAAGCTAGAAATATAAGGAAAGAATAAGGTAGTCAGCGGCGTAATGTTGGCAGTATAAGTATCTTGAATTCCACCCGCACCTTGCGAGAAAAATGGAAAATGATAGAGAGTGTACTCTGAAGTGATCTCGCCCCTCTCACTGTCAATAGCGCCTACTGGAACCTCGGCAACTGCCGGTCTCTCACTAGCACATGTAACAGACCAATTATCAATTGATGAGAAGTCCTCTTCATAAAAATAGTATCTCTGATTTTCCAAGTCTTCATAAGCACTCGGTTCACCATCGTCTTGAATCAAGTTCCAATTATGATCAATAAAAATGTTAGCACCGCTAACGTAACCATCAATGACTTTAGTATATAAAATTTCCTCAGGAGGCTCGGGTGCAGGGGGTTCTGGCGATGGCGACTCATTAGATGCACCTCCACCTCCGCATGATGTCAGTAACAATGAAAAAATTCCGAATAAAATTGATTTCCTCATAACTAAATTACCCCTCTAGATAAGCTGGGTTAGTCTATTACTCTTATCTCACGATATCAAACCTCGAAAAAACATTCGACATTATCACCAATAATACATTTACAGGTGAATTACTCACTCTGAGTGACTTGTTTGGTCTAGAGGGAGATACTCTCATTAATGGAGTAGTAGCGGCTGATGCGACCAGGACTACTGCCGAGGAGATTGAAGCGCATTTGGAAGCGTTAATGCCATCGCTGTAAGCCTTTTCGCTCTTTGTAGCGACCTTAATTAAGTATATTAGTTAATAGATTTTAATCAGTTATACTATTGTTCAAACGTGTCGATATGGTGAATATGGACATCATAATTTGGTAAGTAATCATGCGTTCTCTTAAAACACTGCCTGCCTTTCTCTTATTAATTTTAGTTTTTGCAAGCAACTGCTTAGGTCATGCAGATCATGAAAAAGCGCGATTTGTCGCTTTCGACGGCATTGATATTGGTACATGTGATAATCCAGAAAATCCCTGTAAAACAGTTAGTTATGCGGGTTTAAAATCGAACAAAGGCGATAAAATCTTATTATCTGAAGGTAATTATGTTATTGATGACGTTGAGACGCTCTTTTATTTATTAAGTGATCTTGTGCCTGTAGAGGGCTCCTACAGCAAGTCCTCAAACTATATTAAAAAAAGTGACTCAAACATCACACGATTGATTGGGGTTCCTTTAGAATTTGCAGATAAACTCGCTGAAAAAGGATTCACTGTTGTTGTTGACTCCAAAGGATTAGACGTCAAGAAAACAGCCTTAATTCGCGAAAAAGTTGAGCTTTATGAGCGCTTGTCGCTGAAAAAAGAAGCGTCAACCTGTGAATTTGGAATGGCAGGGGATCACCCTTGTGAGAATATGGATTTACTCGCCCATGTTCCTTTATCTGATTTCTCTATAAACCCAAGCGCGGCAAATGATATTTGGGGTTTTTATGATCTAAATGATAATAAAGAGTACGCAATTATCGGTCTTAGAAATGGTGTTGGGGTTGTTGAAGTTACCGACCCAACATTACCTCGCGTCGTTGGATCTATATCGAGTCAATCGACAGCATGGCGAGATCTAAAGGTCTATCAATATTTTGATCATGAGGACAGCTCATGGAAGAGTTATGCGTATGTAACAGCAGATAGTGCATCAGTTGGAACCATGGTTATTGATCTTAGAGGATTACCTGAGAGTATTTCTGCAGGGATATCAGGCTCAAATGATGTATCTGCTCATAATGTGTACCTAAGTAATGTTGATTATGCAACAGGCGTTGCTTTAACTGGTATGACACCTTATCTGCATATTGCAGGTTCAAATCAGCAGGGTGGCTCTTTTAATTCTTATGGATTAGACAATCCGCAGCAGCCAAACTCTGTGTATTTGAATGAATCGAGCTCCAGAGGAAATTACAGTCATGATGTTAGCTCAATGATTGTTACTGACGAGAGAAAAGACACACAATGCGTCTTATCTCAAGCATTCTGTGAGATATTTTTTGATTTCAATGAAAACAACTTTCAAATATGGGATAAGACAAATAACAATTTCCCAACACGTTTAAGCACAACCGCCTATCAATATGTCTCCTATGTTCACTCTGGCTGGTATACGGAGGACAAACAAGTTGTGGTTGTGCATGATGAGTTGGATGAAATGGATTATGGTTTAAATACAACCGTTCGGTTATTTGAATTATCCGATTTTAGAGCACCATCTTTATTATCAACATGGACTGGGCCAACACGAGCGATTGATCATAACGGTTTTGTGAGAGGCAACCGATATTACATGTCTAATTACACGCGTGGGGTAACTGTCATTGATATTTCAGATCCGCAAGATCCACGTGATGTTGGTTTTTTTGATACATTTCCTGTTTCTGACAATGTTTCATTTAACGGGGCATGGGGTGTTTATCCCTATTTACCGAGTGGAAATATCCTTGTTAGTGATATCAGCAGTGGTCTTTACATCGTTAAAGATAATACGAAACAACCATCACAAGGTAATTTTTCATTTGATTCATTAACTCACTATATTGAGGAGGGATCTGTTCTGTTTCTTAATGTAAATCGAGTTGGAGGATTTACGGGAGATGTGAGTGTCGGTTGGGAATTGATAATGGGTGCATTAGATTCGAATGATATCGAGAACGCGAGTGGAGCCCTGAATTGGAATGATGGTGAAAATGCATCTAAAACAATTGAATTACAAATTTTAGGTGATAGTGTAGAGGAGAGTAATGAGAGTTTTATGATCAGACTATTTGATCCAAAAAATGGTGCAGCGCTTGGTAAACACAACATGGCAATCATTTCTGTAATTGATAAAGCAACAGCTGATGTTGAGATTAGTGCGGGTGAGGATCAAATCGTCAATGCGGGTGAGATAGTCCAGCTGCAAGGCATACTGACAGGCGCTAATGCTGAAGAGATTACCTATGAATGGACTCAGTCATCTGGCAACTCTGTTCAAATTACGCAAGATGGCGATGGCACTGCAGAATTTGTTGCTCCATCTTCCGCTGGTACTTTGCAGTTTAGTCTTACAGCAAGTATATCTAATAGTGGTTCTTACTCTGATCAAACCAATGTGACTGTTATTCTTGATAATAATTCTGGTACCTCGTCTGGCGGAGGCGGTTGCACTGTCTCAACCAATACATCAAATCAACCACTACTCTTGTTTTTAATGCTGATTTTCTCGATAGTATTTATCACAAATAAAAAGTACGCGTATATTAGAATAGCTAAAAAGTAATCTAAACAGATAACAGTGACGCTACAAAATATATGGAATTTGATTCAAAGAGCT